>JADGBP010000175.1 GCA_015231395.1 Desulfamplus sp.
TATAGTAAGTGTTTAAACAGGTTAAAACCATCATCAAATATTAATATTAAAAGTTAATTAAATCAAGATGATAATAGGTTTGAATATCTGATAACACCTGTATGTTTTCCAAAAAGATGTGAATATATAAAAGGAGACCACCCTTGAACAAAATTGACCTTATCCGTGAACTCAAAACCAGATCGAACTTAGCTCATTATGAAGCTGTTGTGATTGTGAACACCTTCTTCAAAAGTATAGCCGATGCCTTGGCAAGTGGTGACAGGGTGGAGATCAGGGGCTTCTGTTCCTTTTATGTCAAAGAATATAAAGCATACATGGGAAGAAATCCCAAGACAAAGGTGCAGGTTCAGATACCAGCTAAAAGATTGCCGTTCTTTAAGTGCGGTAAGGAGTTGAAGGAGCGGGTTAATGATAAGAAAAAAAACAAACATCATAAAGGAGACACATATCTGTGGCATTGACCAAATTTGATATTATTTAAGTGATCATGCAGATAGCATTTTTATCTAATCAGAAGTCTTGAGTTGAGTCCGGCTATTTTAAATAAACTTAATACACTATACATCTTTTCAGAATAAATCCCGCGAAAACAGGGATATCGGCATCACGGTTGTTATCCGTCAGGCAATATTTCTAATCTGAAAGAGGCTTAAATCTGATTTCAGAACATAGCCATAAGCTCACCATTATTGAAATTAATTTGGAAAGATGTCTACTGAAATATTGGGACAGTTAAACCTTCATAATAAAGGGATTTCTAATTGAATAATAATAACCAAGCTGGCTGTTTAATATTGGTAATAATCATTTTTATAATGGGAGGAATCTCAAGTTGTATAGATAATAAAGAAATTAAAGATAGTTTTAGTACCTTATGTGTTTTAGCACTGGGGGGGGTAATGATATGGGGTTGGCTCTATTCATCTAAAGAAAAAAAAGAAACTGCAATTAGAATTCAAAAGCAATTAGAAACAAATAGAATTAATTTATCAAAAGTATATAACTCAATACAAAATTTTAACTCATCAAAACAACTTGTGGATATATATAATTGTATTGTATTTGCTATTGATTTCGATAGAAAAAAAATATGTTTGATAAAAAAATCTAAGGTATTCATTGGATCCTTCGCAGATATGATAGATGCAGAAATAGCAACACAATATGGAAGTAAGACAGAAACTTACCAGATTCAATCAGGAGATTATCAGACCACAACACAACAATGGATAAAAAGTGTTTTTTTGAAAATAACTGTAAATAATGTGCATAATCCTCAATATAGCTTTGATTGTAGTTGTTCATTACAATATGCTGAAGAATGGCATAATTTAATAAAATTAGTGATGTACAATCGTTGATTCAACACTGGAAAACTTTTAGAAATACAGCTTCAGCATATTACCCAATCTCATTCATAAGCATCTTGCAGACCTCCTTGTTCTCGATACCCGGATAGGGGTCGTAATAGCAAATGGACAAAATTGAACTATCTTGATGTAAGCATCCACTGTCAGTAAGGTGGACAAACAGTAGCGAGCGTGCAAAAATATACGGTTTTGAAAAAAATAAAAACTCCCTAACTTTTGCCTGAAAGTTAAGGAGTGATTTGAGCTATTATTAACGTTTTATTCATAGTTTGTTCTGGGCATAACTAACTATTTTAGGTGCTGGTTTGGAAAATGTTAAAAACTCGGGACAGTAAAATGTTCAGGAGATGAGTAACATACTGATTGTTTTTTATTGATATTTTTAGATTTATGTGTCACTTCATTTTAAATGAAGAATTCTTAAAATGTTCCAATACGTAAGTCTGAAAGACTGAAAGAAATGGAGATGTTCTGTGGACAACAATAATAGCTTACCTGAACAAGTTTCAGAACTGCACCGACAAGCCGAAGATATTATTAAGAAACAATCATTACAATCAGCGTATAATACAGCCAAGCCACCGGCAAATGATACCGAAGAGCAAGGCTACGGGGATCTTACCACGCTGAACAGAGACGGCTTAATTTCGCGATCCATCGACAAGGAAACGCTAAAAGAAATTTCAGCAGAATATCTGAACCTTCTGGAAACATCCTCCGCCATATATGAAAAGAACGGCGACTACGCCTATGGGATATTCTGTTCCGGATGGTGTCGACTTATGGACAGTGCGTCGCGGAAACTCTGCCACACTGAGGACAACGCAGCAGCCCTTGCTTCTGGTAAATGGCTCTGTCACGAGTCATGCTGGACGGATTGCTCCAAACTGGCAATCGAGTCCCAATCACCTGTGGACATTGAATGCAAAGGAGGGATACATCTTTACGCAGTACCCATTTTCTCCGCAGGTGAGGTCATAGGTGCCATCAACTTCGGATACGGAGACCCCCCACCAAGAGACGCCGAAAGGCTGAAATCTCTTGCTGATTCCTACGGACTGGATATAGAGACGTTGGCTAAGGAGTCTGATGCATTTGCCTCCCGACCGGCATACATTATCGAATTGGCTAAACAACGGTTGCTATCTTCAGCCCGATTTATTGGAATCATGGTAGATCGTAAGCGGGCGGAGGAGTCGCTGAGAGAGCAACTCTATTTTGCCGAAAGCCTTATCGAAACAGCCCGGGTAATCATTCTGGTGCTGGACACCCAAGGACGTATTGTCCGATTCAACTCCTACATGGAGGAACTGGTCGGTTATCGTTTGGATGAAGTCAAGGGAAAGGACTGGTTCGGGACATTTTTAAAGCCGGAAGACTGCCATACCATCAAGTCCCTTTTCCAAATGGCAGTAAATGATATGCAGAACTATGGAAACGTGAATGCGATCATCGCCAAAAACGGCCGAACGATCCTTGTGGAGTGGTACGACAAAACCCTCAAGGACAAAGACGACCGCACTGTGGGTATTTTGGCAATCGGGCAAGACATAACCGAACGCAAGCAGGCGGAAGAGGAGACGGTCAGACTTCAGCAACAGCTACATCAGGCTCAAAAGATGGAAGCCATTGGCAGACTTGCAGGCGGTGTTGCCCATGATTTCAATAACATGTTGATGGTGATTATTGGCTATTCGGAAATATCTCTGGATAGTCTGAATACTTCCGATCCTCTTTATGAGAATCTTACGGAAATCATGAATGCTGCCAAACGCTCCGCTGATCTTACCCGCCAGCTTCTGGCTTTTGCACGTAAACAGAGTATTGTCCCAAAGGTTCTGGATATTAACGAAACCGTTGAAGAAATGCTCAAAATGCTTGTAAAACTTATCGGTGAAAATATTAATCTGAACTGGAAGCCAAGCTCAGACCCATTATGGCATGTAAAAGTTGACCCATCCCAGATAGACCAGATACTTGCCAATCTGTGCATAAACGCAAAGGATGCCATTGCTGGTGTTGGTAATGTGTCTATAAAAACCTGTAACATAACTTATGATGAAGTTTATTGTTCAAATTCTCCAGACGCAATTCCAGGGGATTATGTGATGCTGACTGTGAGTGATGATGGATGCGGTATGGAAAAGGAAATACTGACAAATCTGTTTGAGCCTTTTTTTACTACCAAAGCATTTGGACAAGGAACTGGTCTTGGTCTTGCTACTGTTTATGGCATCGTTAAACAGAATAACGGTTTTATTAATGTTTACAGCGAGCCGGAAAAAGGAACAACTTTCAAGATATACCTACCAAGGCATATAGATAAATCCCTTCAGACAGATAAAGAAGATGTTGTGGAATTTGCCAAACATGGAGATGAGACTATTCTGCTGGTAGAGGATGAGCCGGTGATACTTAAAATGGGAAAGCTTATCCTGGAAGGGCTGGGATATAAAGTGCTTACTGCTGATCTGCCAAGCAAAGCCATTAATCTTGCAGAAAAACACGCTAACGAGATTGAGCTGCTGATTACAGATGTGGTTATGCCGGAGATGCATGGCAGGGATTTGGCACAAAACATTCTGTCTATTCTTCCGCACATCAAATGCCTGTTTATGTCAGGATATACTGCTGAAGTGATTGCCCGTGATGGTTTGATTGATGAAGGGATGCACTTTATTCAGAAACCTTTTTCCAGAAAGGAAATGGCTGATAAGGTGCGGAAGGCGTTGGGTAGTTAATGAATCTTTCTCGTCGAAAAGGACAAGAAGGCACGTCAGTTGTATCTGTGAATGTTCAATGATGCCCATCATTGAACATTGGAGGAACGACGCAGCAGAAATGGTTAATATTTCAGTTTGTTATAGGATGCGTAAATCTTCATGAAATTTGCTGCTTGCTTTTTAATGTTCAATAGTAAAATATATTAATATATTATTGAATGTTAATAGAAGGAGAAGTAGGCGTTATTTGCCAAAACACTTCTAAAGCACAGTAGCCATTACCAATGGGACAATATCCAAAAATTAAACATTCGGGGGAAATCTGTCATAGCGTGGGTGTGCCTAATAATGTAAAATGAAACTATATTTTACATCTATAATAAAAGCCGCATTTGTTTCTTCATAAGTTACACTAATAAATATGAGCTGGATTTAAAAAACGGACATTTTATAAAAATATAAATATAAATTAAGATGTCCATCTGCCGCCCGCATACGGACACTTTCAATAAAATCAGATAATACTATTGCAGCACCAATTCTCTCCCTCCAAAAAAGGCTTGAAGCATAGACAAGAAGTTGTGGGTTATCGCTGCTGCAAGTGTAGCATGTCAGACAACATTAGCAGTGTAAAAGGTTGCTATATTTTACATCTGTAATAAAATTAAAGCTGGCATTGCACCAGCTTTGTTAAAAGATTTTATAGATAATAACCGTTTGGTCTTATACAGTCCGGGAATGATGCAAGCTGCTTTCTGGTTAAATGTCCATCCGGTGTATAGCTTTGCCCTTTACCGTTGATTCTTTTGAGTTTTGCAGGAACGGCTTGCAATTCATATCCCAATAATTCACCTATTCTTATGACTTCACTACACCAGAATGGGTTGTTATGGCTTGTATAAAATGGTTTCTTTTTATATTGAGGCTGAAATTGATGATCGTGTTGATGAATCATTTCATGAAGAATAACGTCATAAGTGTATTTTTTGCCAAATACCTCTTTATCTGTTCCCCAGACTACGTTAGATACAGGATGAAAAAGAGAATTGTGCAACATCATCCTGTTGTCATTGATATTACCTAAACTTCTGCTGTAATTTGTAATACCCCAGATAATCTGGATCGGCTTTAATGAATTAAAAAAATACAATTCATTGATTTCCAACCAAGCATCGTAGGCAAAAACACCTTTGTAACCATAAATAACTGCGTCTTCTTTGTACTGTTCAATAATTTCAATATCTTCCCTTGGTTTTAAATCCTCCTCCATTTTTGTTTTGATTGTTGTTGTTGTTGATGTAACACCAATTACCGCTGAATTGTTCTTTTTTTCTTCAATCATGTTGCAATTCTCCACAAAAAAATTAAAAATAGCAGGTCTCGTTTTGTTCACCTGCATTGCATCCATCAGAACTATTCCGATGGCATTTGGGCACATTCGCACCCTGTTGTTTTTCATTCAGCGGCAAAAGTTTTTTAAAAAAGTTCTTGACTTAATAGCTAATCTACCATACTATACG
>JADGBP010000176.1 GCA_015231395.1 Desulfamplus sp.
TTTTCCATTGTTGCCAATGTGTCGGACAGCATCATTGACCACTCCCAGTTTGCGGCGTTACGTCTAAAAGATGCAATTGCTGATTACTTCAGGGAGAGAACCGGTAAACGTCCCAATGTTGATACCAACAAACCTGATATAATTATCAACTTGCATATCAGAAACGATATTGCTGACATCAGTGTGGACGCATCAGGAGGAGCTCTTCATAAGCGGGGATATAGAGAAGAGTCCGTGGTAGCTCCAATGCAGGAGACCGTGGCAGCCGCCATTATCCGGTTATCAGGGTGGGACGGTTCCGTGCCACTCCATGATCCCATGTGTGGATCAGGTACGCTACTTTGCGAGGCTCTTATGCAATATTGCAATATTCCTGCCTCGGTTTTTAGAGAAAAATTTGGTTTTGAGATGCTTCCCGACTATAACCCAGATCTGTGGCAGCAGGTGAAAAAAGAGGCTGACTACGCGATAAGAGAAATTCTTCCAGACATTATTTCAGGTAGTGACATCTCAAATGAGTCTGTCAAAGCGTCCAGAACCAATCTCATGGGACTGCATTTTGGTGGCAATGTAGCCGTTAGGCAGATGGATTTCAATGATATCCCATCAATTGAAAACAGCGTTATTGTTGCCAATCCTCCATATGGAATACGGATTGGAAAGGATCAGGATTTAAAGGTTTTTCATAATAATCTTGGGAATTTTTTGAAACAAAAATGCAGGGGTTCCAGTGCGTTTATCTATTTTGGAGATCCTGAATACATAAAACACATGGGACTTAAGGCATCATGGAAAAAGCCTATCAAGGCTGGTGGACTGGATGGAAGGCTTGTAAAATATGAAATGTATTAAACTTGTTTAAGCTGGGGGTAAATATTTGGTAACCCCCGTATACTGGAATTTCGCTCATTTTATTAAAAACGCAACTCATTGGTTTTATTAAAATCAAAAAATATGCCAAAATAGAATTGAACAGCCTTATGGGTGGTGGAGACATTACCTGAAAATTAAAGAGATTTGAATCCAATGCATATAAAAGAAAGAACCATCAATCCTGAGGTATATGATACCTGTATTAATAATGGATATCCCGAAATAGTTGCCAGAATAATTGCCGGCAGAACAGATACCTTTAACAAAGATATATTTGAGTTCTCTCTTGATGCTATAAAACCCGCAGACAATATGGCTGACTGCACAAAGGCTTCCCGACGACTCGCCTTAGCCATAAATAGTAATGAGACCATTCTCCTGTTTACCGATTATGATGTTGATGGCTGTACATCAATGGCTGTTTTATATGAAGCACTGCATGATGTGTTTGGAGTGCCGGCATCAAAAATTATTCGACTGACAGGTCATAGAACCCGCGATGGCTATGGATTGACAGATTCAATTGCAGATAAAATAATTGATATCAAGCCTGATATAGTAATTACGGCTGATACAGGAACTTCTGATGGGGAGAGAATTACAAGAGTTGCAGATGCTGGTGTAGATGTAATTATTACAGATCATCATCTTATACCAAAAGAGGGAATTCCTAAATCTGCCCTGGCAGTAGTCAATCCTCAGAGAGAAAATTGTCAGTATGATTCAAGTATTGCTGGATGCGGCGTTGCATGGCTTCTTATGACTGCTCTTTCACGGGAGATGGGAGCTGTGCTGGAACAGAAACAGAAAATTCATCAACTGCTTGATTATGTTGCTCTTGGCACTGTTGCAGATTTGGTGTCAATGGCTTCTGTCACCAATCGCTATTTTGTTAAAAAGGGACTTGAATTTATAAACCGCAGAGCCAGAACATGCTGG
Organism: Desulfamplus sp.; assembly: GCA_015231395.1. Lineage (GTDB taxonomy): Bacteria > Desulfobacterota > Desulfobacteria > Desulfobacterales > Desulfobacteraceae > Desulfamplus. The sequence goes on from JADGBP010000176.1 coordinate 1,813, forward strand.
CAGGTGGCATTGAAGAGCCAACTGGCTAATTCGGGATATATAGGGTTTCAATTAGCTCCTCGCATCAATGCCAGTTCCCGTATGACAGGTGAAGCGTTACTTGCTCTTGAGTTTCTTACTGAAAATGATCACAAGCAAATTGCTGTTGCCTATGATCAACTTGATATGCTCAATAATGAAAGACAAAAAATTGAAAAAGAGATGTTTGAAGCGGCAAAGGCTTCAATGGGTATAATTGATCTGGCTTCAGGTGCAATTGATCCGATTTTAATCTATTACAATGAAAATAATCACCCTGGTATTCAGGGCATTGTAGCCGGAAAAATCACAGAAAATTTTGGTATTCCCGCGATTATGCTTGCGAATATTGGAAATAATATTGTTGTAGGCTCAGGAAGAGCGGGGCAGTTTCTCCATATCAGAGACGCTCTTCAAACATTTGATAACCTATATCCCGGAGTTTTTATAGCCTATGGTGGACACAAAGCTGCTGCTGGATTCAAAATCAACATGGAAAACGTTGATCTGTTTAAAAAAGAGTTTCAAGACATTGTCACAAAACAACTCGCTGATCAAGATACCACTCCATATATTAAAACTGATGGCTCATTAAAGCTAAAAGGTGGAATCAGTCTTGAAACCTATTATCATATAGAAGCATTGAATCCTTTTGGTATGGGCTTTCCATCTCCTATGTTTCACGATCAAATGGTGGCAACAGATGTACGGGTCATGGGAAAATATCCGGTTCATATTTCCATGATGCTTGATGGGATTAAATCTGTATTTTTTAATGCTCTTGCTCATCCAGAAGCACTTATGCCAGTCAATTCCGGAGATCTTGTCAATGTTGTTTACACCCTTAATCTTAACTCATGGCAAGGAAGGGAAAGTTTGCAGTTGTTCATTAAAAAAATTGATGTATGCTGTTCAAAGGCATGTTGTCCATAAATGATCATTAAAAAGAAGAATGCATGTTTACGGTAAAGAAAACGGCTGATGTGTCGATTTTAATAATACAATGTGGCACGGAAAATGCTTTAATATTCTGTAGCTCTGTTTTTTAATGAAACTGATTCATTTAACCGTAAAAATACCATGAAGTGCGATAAAGGAGTAAAATTATGGACGCATTAAAAATCAATCACAGCAACAGAACCCTGGAAGTTTTGGCAAAAATAATGAACAGCTATGCAACAAAACATGATTGTAGTGTTAAGTACAATGCTGCATATAATTCTCTGGATTTTCATGGAGATGCCAGTCATAAACTTGAAATTGCACATGAAACCTCATATATATTGAATGACTAATTAAACCTCATATAGACTTCCAGAAAAATATTTTGATATTCTCAACGTTGAAGGGCAATCACAAAGGATTGCCCCTACAATGCTCTTGCCAATTTAATTATCTGGAAAACTATAGATATTGAATGACTAATTAATTAACTGGATAAAACAATGCACTTAAAAAATATTTCCTTGTTTATATTAATTATGGCAATTGTTTGGCTTTCAACACCAATTTTTGCCAATAAACTTATGATAGAGCAGTTTATTTCACCTGAAACCTGTGGCGGGTGTCATAGTGAAATCTATGACCAATGGCATAATTCAATGCATAATTTGGCACATAAAGATCCTGTTTATCTTGAGATCTCCAGATTTTTTATATCTGAACTTACTGATAATGAAGAAATTGCTGAGGCTGAATCGTGTGTCAAATGTCATACGCCTGTCGGATACATAACCGGATATCCTAAAAAATCATCTGATGACAGAAATAAGGTTCCTGAAATTGCAACACATGGGATTCAGTGCGATTACTGCCATTCAGCAACCGGTGCAGACAAGATGTATAACAACGGTCTAATTTTAAGACCCGGCAATGGTGAAGATAATCCTGGAGTAAAACGCGGACCACGTAAAGATGCACAATCCGATTTTCACGAAACAGAATTTTCAAAATTTCATACAGATTCAAATATTTGTGGAACATGCCACAATGTAAAGCATGTTTCTTTCGGTATAAATCTTGAAACAACCTTTGATGAGTGGGAAAAAGGGCCTTACAATTCAAAAGATCCTGCAAAACGAATCACCTGTCAGGGTTGCCATATGTATCAGCGTGTTGGAGTGCCTGCCACTGGATCTACAGAATGTCCAGAGAATAAAGGTGCATCAGTTGACGATGGACCAATCAGGGATCACATATTTACCCATAATTTTGTGGGAGGAAACTCTTTTATCCCGGAAAGTTTTGATCGTGCCGACAAATCTAAAACTAATATTAATGACAAATCTAAAACCAATATTAATGACAAATCTAATATTGATGATAAATCTAAGATTGATAACAAAATTAAAATTGACGACAAAGCCAAAATGGCTGAAGAGCGGTTGAAAAACGCGGCGACTCTCTCTATTGATGACTCAAAGATAAAAGATGGAGAGCTGAGTATTATTATTACAAATTCAGGTGCAGGGCATGATTTGCCAACAGGTTTGACTGATATCAGGCAGATGTGGCTTGAAATAACTGTGCTTGATGAAAAAGGAGATCAGATTTTTTCAAGCGGCAAACTTGATAAAAATGGATATCTGCCTGACAATGCTATCATATTTAATACGATTTATGGCGATGAAAAAGGAAAACCTGTGCAAAACATAGCAAAAGCACGTGTAATCCTTAAAACGAAGAGAATACCACCTCTTGAGTCTGTGACAGAAAAGATAAAATTTACTCAAAAAGACTTTAAATATATCAATATTAATGTAAAACTTCTCTACAGAAGTGCCTCCAAGAAGTTGTTGGATAAGGTTGCAGGTAAGGACAAGTTTGTTTTACCTGTGATAACAATGGCGGAAATTGACAAAAAAATAAAACCTTGATTACATATCCTGACGTAATCCTGACAGCAAAGCGTAAAGAATAAACAAAAGCAAAGAATCAGCAAAAGTTAAAGTTTCAAACACTTGACTTGATATAACCTGGAGATTTTTATGAATATTATTATCATCGGAGCAGGACCCTGCGGACTTGGAGCGGCGTGGCGTTTAAATGAGCTTGGACATGCCAACTGGTCGCTTTATGAAAAGAACAGCCATCCAGGAGGATTGTCTGCATCCTTTAAAGACAGTGAAGATTTCTGGTGGGATATTGGAGGTCATGTTCTGTTCAGCCATTATACCTATTTTGACCGTGTCATGGACACAGTTATGGATAAAAAGTCAGATTGGCTGTATCATGACCGTAGTGCATGGGTCTGGATGGATAACCGGTTTATTCCTTACCCAATTCAGAATAATATCCATAGGTTATCCAAAGATATTTTCAGTGAATGTCTTTATGGTCTGCTGGATATTCAAATGTCGCCCTTTTCTTTTCAAAACAGCCAATTTTCATCACCATCCAATCTGACTTCCCAGTCAAATCTGAGACACTTTGGAGACTGGATTGATGCAAGTTTTGGCAAAGGGCTTGCCAAGTATTTTTTAAGACCTTACAATTATAAAGTTTGGGCATATCCTGTTGAGGAGTTGAGTCACAATTGGGTTGGAGAAAGGGTTGCAAAGGTTGATATCAAAAGAATTATTGATAACCATATTTTTGACAGAGATGATATTGGCTGGGGTCCAAATTCACAGTTCAGGTTTCCAAAATTCAGGGGAACCGGTGATATATGGGAAAAAGTTGCCGCACATCTGCCCT
>JADGBP010000177.1 GCA_015231395.1 Desulfamplus sp.
TCCCCAGCCTATGAAAACCAATCCATAGTTAAAACCAAGATTTTTTGCACCAAAAAAATCTGCTGTAAATGATGGCATCAGGGAGAGTCCACCACCGTATTGCCAGTATGCAACACCAACTACAAGGAAAAGAAGGAATAAATTTGCGGTTGAGATAACATAAGGTAGAAGAAAGAGGCATATTGCAGAGACAGCACAGTTGAGACAGTAAGCATTAAGCCTTCCGATTTTATCGGAATAATATCCTGTGCCAACGCGTCCTGAAGCATTAACAAGTCCACCAAAAGAGACTAAAAGCCATGCGTTTGCCACGAAAAACGGCATACCTTTTGCTGTACTCATCAAAAGTCCGTTTGCACTGCTGATGATGAGAAGACCTGACTGTGTTGTAAGAATAAACATCAACACCAAGGAATAAAACTGCCATGTTTTCATCATGTCACCGGCTTCCCAGTCATGGGTTTTTTCTGTTGCCCCCTTCCGTCCGGCATTGGTGACATTGGAAGGTGGCTGGTATCCTGGAGGTGGAGCCAGGAGCATCTGACCCGCAATAACAACAATCACAGCAAAAAAGATTCCAAGATAAATAAAACTGCCTGAAATACCGTAGTTTTTAAGCAGATATGAACCAAGTCCGCCAATGTAAAGAGCTGCACCGCCGTATCCACCAACAACAAGACCAGCAATAAGTCCTCGTTTTTCAGGACCAAACCACTTGAGGGCCGCAGGTGTTGGGGCTGCGTATCCAATACCCATGCCGGCACCGCCAAGTATTCCAAAACCAAGGATAAGGCCGGTGTAACTCTTCATCATACCAGCAACGATACAACCGGCTGCCAGCAGAAGTCCGCCCAGTGTTGCACCAAATTTAGGACTGATTCTGTCCTGAATTCTTCCGCCTGGAATCATCAGCAGAGCAAAAATAATGACGCACAGAGAAAACGGGGTTGCTGCTTCCGCATTGGTTAGATATACCCATCCTGCATTTATTCCGTTTACATCCATAGGCTGCCCTGCTTTGGTAACATCAACAAGTGCCGATTTCCAGATACTCCAGGCATACAAAATGCCAAGACACAGGTTTATGGCTGTACCGGAAAAGGTTGTAATCCAAGCCTGTGCTGGGACTTTCTGAATTGCTTGTGTAGCCATTTTGAATCTCCTTTAATATAGAAATCTTAAATTGCAAATTGCCATCGCAAATATGAAAATTTTCAATTACAAAGTGCCTCGCAAATGTGAAAGTTTTCAATTGCAAAGTGCCTCGCAAATATGAAAATTAGAACATCATTTGGCCTGTGGGCCATAACCGACCTTGCCGAGACTCTCTTCAATCTCTTCTAAAATAACAGGATCATCAATGGTTGCAGGTACTTTATACTCTTTTTTATCGGCAATGCTTCGCATCGTTCCCCTAAGAATTTTTCCGGATCTTGTTTTCGGAAGCCTTTTGACGATCGTGGCTGTCTTGAACGCTGCAACAGGTCCAATCATATCCCTGACCATCTGAACTGCCTCTTTGACGATTTCAGCATGATCTCTTGTAACTCCAGCATTTACAACCAGGAAGCCAAGAGGGACTTGCCCCTTAAGCTGATCTTCTACACCCATGACAGCACATTCTGCCACGTCAGGATGGTTGGCAAGAACCTCTTCCATAGCACCGGTGGAGAGCCTGTGTCCCGCGACATTGATGATATCATCAGTTCTGGACATTACATAAATATATCCTTCATCGTCAATAAATCCGGCATCCGCAGTTTTGTAGTATCCTGGGAACTCTTCAAGATAGGCTTTTATATACCTGTCATCATTTTGCCACAAGGTGGGAAGTGTTCCGGGAGGAAGGGGCAGTTTGACCACAATCGCACCAATCTGTCCGGCAGCCATAGGCTTGCAGTCCGGATCTACCACCTGAACATCCCATCCCGGCACAGCCTTGGTAGGAGATCCAGGTTTAACCGGAAATCTTGCTATGCCCATGCAGTTAGCAGCAATTGCCCAGCCAGTCTCGGTCTGCCACCAGTGGTCAATAACAGGTACTTTCAGATTTCTTTCTGACCAGTGAAGGGTATCGGGATCAGTTCTTTCTCCGGCAAGGAACAGGGTCTCAAATTTTGACAGATCGTAGTTTGCGACAAGCTTTGCTTCTGGATCTTCCCTTTTTATGGCACGAAATGCCGTAGGTGCAGTAAACATCGCCTTTACTTTATATTCAGATATAACCCGCCAAAATGTTCCGGCATCAGGGGTTCCTACAGGTTTACCCTCAAACATTACTGTGGTTGCACCTTTAAAAAGCGGTGCATAGACAATGTATGAGTGACCAACCACCCAGCCGATATCAGATGCAGCCCACCAAACATCGCCTTCGTCAATGTTATATACCGCCTTCATTGTCCACTTGAGAGCCACCATGTGTCCGCCGTTATCTCTGACCACACCTTTTGGCTGTCCTGTAGTGCCGGAAGTGTAGAGAATATACAGGGGATCAGTTGCCTTTACAGGAACGCAATCATGGGGTTTCGCATCAGACATCAATGTGCTCCAGTCATAATCTCTGCCTTTTTGAAGGGATGCTGTCTCCATTGGACGCTGGAAAATAATGGTTGCCTTGGGTTTGCTCTCGGAAAGGTCAATTGCCTTGTCAAGAAGTGGTTTGTATGGAATTTTCTTTTTAACCTCAATGCCACATGAGGCTGAGATAATAACTTTGGGTTTAGCGTCATTTATTCTTGTCGCAAGTTCGTTAGCCGCGAATCCGCCAAAAACAACGGAATGAATCGCACCGATACGGGCACATCCAAGCATGGCAATGGCAGCTTCGGGAATCATGGGCATGTAAATAATAATTCTATCCCCTTTTGCAACGCCCATAGAGCTTAAGACACCTGCGAATTTTGCCACCTCATCTCTCAACTGTTTAAAGGTGTAGGTTTTTTTAGTGTCAGTAACAGGACTGTCATAAATCAGGGCGGCTCTCTCTCCATTACCATTATCAATATGGAGATCAAGAGCATTGTAGCAGGTGTTCATCTCACCGCCAGTGAACCACCTGTAAAAAGGTTTGTTGGAATCATCAAGTACTTTATCCCATTTTTTATACCAGTGACAATCTTCTGCAACAGACCCCCAGAAACCATCAGGATCATTCAGGGATTGTTCGTAAGCGTCTTTATACTCGTTTGACATAAATTTAAGTCCTTATTATCGTATTGTTAAGAAATCCAGGAGACAACCTCGCCTTTGCAGCGAGGTTGTCAACAGAATTATAAGACTTTAAAAATATTCATAAGGCTTCAGCCAGTAAAAGACTTGAAGCCTAAGTCACAGGATTCTTACGATTTCTCAACAAGATGTTGAATTGTCTCAACTACTTCTGGGTTGGCAAGGGTCATTACATTACCAACATCGCCCTTATTGGATATGGCTCCGAGAACTCTTCGCATTATCTTTCCAGAGCGGGTTTTTGGCATGTCTGGCACAATCCACACCTTGCGAGGTTTGGCAAGTTTTCCGATCTTCTGACAAACCATATCGGAAATCTTCTGGGCAAGGGCATCACTTGCCTGAATTCCAGGTTTCAGGGCAATATAGAGATCCGGCTCTTTACCTTTAACCTCATGGGCAACTGGCACAACAGCGGCTTCAGCAACCTCTTCCACAGCAAGGGCAGCAGATTCAATCTCTTTTGTGCCAAGTCTGTGACCAGACACATTGATAACATCGTCAATTCGTCCAAGAATTCTGTAGTAACCATCCTCTGATCTTGTGGCTGCATCGCCTGCGATATATGGCCAGTCTCTCCAGTCCTTGCTTTCAGGATTTTTGCAATATCTTGCAAAATAGGTTTTCACAAATCTATCTCTATCTCCCCAGATGGTCTGCATCAGACCCGGCCACGGATTCTGGATACAGATATTGCCTGCGATTCCTGCTTGAGTGATCTCTTCTCCGTCTTCGTCAAAAATAATCGGATGAATTCCCGGAACACCAGGACCTGCACTGCCGGGTTTCATGGGTTTGATACCGGGAACAGTGCTACAGAGGAATCCACCGGTCTCTGTCTGCCACCATGTATCTACAATGATTGCCTCACCTTTGCCGACTGCGGATTCATACCATTTCCAGACAACAGGCTCAATTGGTTCACCAACGGTTGTCATGTGTTTAAAGTGATAGTTATATTTGGCTGGCTCATCAGGTCCTATTTTTCTTAAGGCACGAATTGCGGTGGGAGCTGTATGGAAAATGTTGACATCTAAATCCTGAGCAATTCTCCATGAACGACCAGCATCCGGATAAGTGGGTACTCCTTCGTAAATTACCGATGAGGCACACAGGGCAAGAGGACCATAGACGATAAACGAGTGACCTGTAATCCAGCCTATATCTGCCATACACCAATAAACATCAGTGGGATGAATATCTTGAATATATTTGGACATAGCTGTAACATAGGCAAGATATCCGCCTGTACCATGCTGTGCACCTTTGGGTTTTCCGGTTGTGCCGCTGGTGTACATCAAAAAAAGAGGGTCTTCTGATAGCATCTGTTCCGGCTCAACTCTAACTCCATAGTATTTTTTTACCACATCATTAACAAAATAGTCACGACCTTCAACCATAGGTGTCTCAGATGATGACTTGCCCGGATAACGCTGCCACACCAATACCTTGTCAACCACTTGCCCATCTTTGGCAGCAAGTGCAACCGCTTCGTCAGCATTGATTTTGTGGTTCAGAAGTTTGCCCGATCTGTAATAGGCATCCATGCTTATTAACACTCTTGAATTGGAATCAACAATTCTGTCTGCACAGGCACTTGCTGAAAATCCTCCAAATACAACAGAGTGAATTACGCCAAGTCTTGCACATGCAAGCATTGTGATTGGAAGTTCGGCAGACATCGGCATGTGGATGGTAACTCTGTCGCCACGTTTCAATCCCGCAAAATCGCGGAGAAGTGCTGCAAATTCGTTAACTCTTACGTAAAGCTCCTGATATGTTATGTGATCAACTCTCTCTCCTTCAAGCTCAGGCACAAAATGAATTGCTGTTTTGTTTTTGTTATCTTTTAGGTGTCGGTCAATACAGTTGTAGCTGGCATTAATTTTACCCCCTTTGAACCATTTCCAGCATGGAGCATCGCTGGTATCAAGAACTTCATCCCAATATTTATACCAGGTAAGAAGTTCTGCGTGTTCTGTAAAGCAGTCTGGAAAATTTTTCAAACTGAAACGTTCATAAATAGCCGGATCAGTTACATTTGCCTGACCGATAAATTTGCTTGATGGATTATAGTAATCCTCTTCCTGCCAGTGTACCGCAATCTGTGCTTCAGTTGTTTCCAAAACATTTTTTGTATCGCTCATTGATTTTCTCCTGCATTTTGAGGTTAAAATTAAACAAGGAACATTAAGGTGCCTGAGATAACATCTTTAAGATAAGCAATTTTGAGATAACATCTTTGAGATAA
>JADGBP010000178.1 GCA_015231395.1 Desulfamplus sp.
CGACCAGGCTGGCGTTTGCTTTCATTGAACAAAACTTTGGCTTCCTGTTGACGACTTACCTCTTCAGATGCTTCTTTCAGAGCCTTTTCAGCCTTTTTGACCCTGCTTTTCAACATTACACTTGTTCCTTTGATAAGTTCATGTTGGATATGAAACAAATCAGGGGAATGATGTGCTTTCAGGTCATTTTTAACATGGCTGACAATACCTTTGCCTTCGTCACTGGTAACCTGAATCACTTCTACGTTAAGTCCTTCCGTAGCTTTTTCCAGTGCAGATGTCCAGTCATCAGCTTTTCTCCCGGAAGCATATTCTTCCAGTAAGATATAATTGGAAACCGGCTCAATAGCCACAAGGCAGGTTTCAGGATGAAAGGTCTCATCTTCAATCGCACTGATTTTTTTCGGTGTCATTCCTTCAGCCAGACACTGCTTTTCCTCTTTACCAAACTCACACGCACCTTCTTCCATTGACTTTGATACTTTTTGCTGAGAGCCATAGGAGGATGCAACAAATTTGTCCAGCCCTGTCAATTCAAGATACTCACATACAGCACGAATGCCGCATGGATTGCATAAGGTGAATACAAAATGAAGCCCTGAAACCAACCGATGAAGATAAGCTGTGCCAACAGGGCTTTCAAAAAAATTTACCACTTCAGGGGCGGCATCTATGGTATCTTTGCGGTTAAGCCAGTGCTGCAGTGTTGAGCGGGAAATCCCAAGCCCTTCAATGATATCTCGCTGGCTTGCATCAGGATTATTTGCAAGTCCTGCCTCGAATACCAACAGATCTTCGGCTATTTGTGCTCTTGTTCTTTTTTTCATAGCTGTTTTGTATAGCAGAGCAACTTCTTTGTATGCTATGATTTTTTTACTTTTGGCCGAAACGATGATCAAGGCCTGTTTTTGCAAGGTACGGAGTTCTAAATGCCGATTGATTCGGGCAAGAACTTCCTGGGGATGAAACGGCTTGGTAATATAATCAACAGCACCCATTTCAAACCCTCTTACTTTATCTGCTTCATCATTATCTGCCGTCAGAAAAATTACAGGAATTTCAGCAGTAGATGGATTGCTTTTTAATTGTCGGCACACCTCAAAACCATCCATAACAGGCATAAACACATCAAGCAGGATGAGGTCAGGGTCTCCTCCTTTGCCTGCCTTGCGGAGTCCACTTTCACCGTTATCTGCAACCATGAAATCAAAACCCCATAATTTCAGATATCCTGTAAGAAGAGCCATATTGGCAGGATTATCCTCTATTATCAAAATGGTCTGGTTATTTTTCATCAATTTTATCTCCTATTATTATTCCTAATCATAGCGAATATCTTTATCGTCGACTATTACTTATCCATATCTAAATGGGACTGCATCAACCTTGCAATTTCTTCATCTTTAAAAGCTGCTGCCATACTGCTGACCTTGTCTGCAAACCCAGTGTAGCGTACATCTATAGCTTTTAACTGCGTAATAAATTTTTCTATTTGCAACACTTTACCGAACATAGCCAGTTCATACAGTGTTTTCAATTCCGCATCAGGTGGAAAAATAATTTCATTTTCAGGTGGATAGTTGGATGATATTTCCGGTTCATCTATTGTCTTGAAAATATCAGGGAACATCTCTGACAGAACGGACTTCAATTCCATAGCTTCCTGCTCCACGTTTTCTATCAGGGAAGCGGCAGTATCTATCAATCCTTCTTTTGTAGATTCCTCAATACGGAATGCAATATCACTGAGCCTTTCCGCTGAAAAATTGGCACACGTCCCCTTGATTGTATGGGCGTGCAACCTCATATTTCCAGCATCTTTTCTGTCTGAAGCACTCTTTAGTTTTGATATTTCTTCAAAGAGAGATTCACGCAGAGTCGGAATGATTTTTTTCAGGAGTTCTTCACTCCCGCCTATCCTGTTCAGAAAAGCCTCACGGTTAAAGACTTTCTTTATCACATCGGATGCTTCATCTTTAACTTTTGATACCATCTTCCCAATAGCCTCAGGACTCCTGACATCAACCTGTTTTCTGATTGCTTCAACAAGCTGGTCAGTCTCAACAGGCTTTGAGATAAAATCATTCATTCCCGCATCAAGACACTTCTGCTGGTCTTCTTTTGTGGTATTGGCTGTCATTGCAATAATTGGAATCTGTGGATTGACAACACCTGAATCATGATTGCGTATAATCCGTGTAGCTTCAATGCCATCCATTTCAGGCATCTGCATATCCATAAGCACAAGATGATAATCCTTTAGGCGAAGAGCTTCCACTGCCTCTTTTCCGTTATTTGCAATATCAGCCGCAAGACCGAACGTTTTTAAAATCGCCAATGCCACCTTCTGATTGGGGATATTGTCTTCTGCGACAAGAATGTTTAAAGAGCTAAAAGGTATTTTATCATTTGTTCCTGACACATTACTACTGCTCACTGAATCATCTTCTGAATCCATGACATCTGGCTCTGTGCATTGTTTCAGTAAAGCAGTGAACCAGAATGTGCTTCCTTTACCCTCTTCACTTTCAACCCCGACTTCTCCACCCATAAGTTCTGCAAGCTGTTTTGATATTTTGAGCCCTAATCCTGTGCCTCCGTATCTTCTTGAAGTTGAGGCATCTACCTGAGAAAAAGATTTAAACAACAGATTCAAGCGGTCATCAGGAATCCCGATGCCAGTATCTGTAATCTCAAATTTTACTGTGGTATGAGTATCGTTTGCATGTTCTGGAGATGCATCATTTTTCAGAGAGATACGAACGATTATACCGCCTTTATGGGTGAACTTGACGGCATTATTCAGGAAATTCAGAAGAATCTGCCGTATCCGCATAGAGTCCCCTACCAGATAGTGATGCACAGCAGAGTCGATGGTGTATATAATAGAAAGTCCTTTTTCTTCAGCACTGCTTTTAATGATTTTTTCAACTGATTGGACAATATCCCGCAAATCAAAATTGATGTTCTCAAGTTCAAGTTTTCCAGCTTCAATTTTTGAAAAATCAAGAATGTCGTTAATCAGGGATAGCAGAAGCTCGGAAGAGGTCATGGCTGTTTCAACATAATCCTGCTGCTCCTCGTCCAGCAGTGTATCTGAAAGCAGACGGGTCATATTTACAATGGCGTTCATGGGGGTGCGAATTTCATGGCTCATGTTGGCCAAGAATTCACTTTTTGCCTTGTTGGCGGCTTCAGCAGCTTCTCTGTCAATCTCAGCTTTTTCTCTCTCTTTTTTCTCGGTAATATCAAGAATGGAACCTTCATAGGCTATTAGACTTCCTTTTTCATCATACATCCCACGAGCTGAAATGGAGATAAAAATGTTTTTCCCATCCTTTTTTTTTACGTTAGTCTCAAAGCCAATGATTAAAATCTTTTGTTCAAGAATATTAATCCATTTTTCATACTCAGAATAACTCACAAATATATGTTCTTTTAAATTGGTAATAGATGAGTCCATCATCTCTTTAAAAGAGTCATAACCTAATATTTTTGAAAAAGCTGGATTAGCATTTGTAATCGTACCATCTGAAGTAGCTTGAAATATACCTTCAATGGCATTTTCAAATATTAAACGATATTTTTCTTCCGTTTTCTTTAATTCTTTTCGTGAGTTAGATAAATTAACATGAAAATCAATTCGGGTCAGAAGTTCATTTTTAGATATGGGTTTTGTAATATAATCGTTACCACCGACAAAAAATCCATCCACAAGGTCACTTACTTGATTTTTAGCTGTTAAAAAAATGATTGGCAGTTCTTCTTTGGAAAAAATTGAACGAATGTGCCTTGCTGTTTCATAACCGTTTAACTTCGGCATCATTACATCTAAAAGGATAATATCGGGATTAATGCGGATTAATTTTTCAATGGCTTCATTTCCAGAGAAAGCAGAAGTAACTTCTGTGCCAGCAAGCATTAAATTATTTTGTAGGACTTGAAGGTTTACAGGTTCGTCATCTACGATCAATACTTTGATTCCTTGAAGATTATAGGATGCTACAATTTCACGCTGATCATTCAAACTAATGAGTTGTTCTGGTTCATGAAATAACCTTAAGTTAATCAATTGTCTGGAGTTCTGCTCTTCAGGGGTATCTAAATTAACTAATCCATTTTTTTCTCCTGTATCTGTTTTTTCATCAGGTAAACTCATTGCTATAGGCAATGTAAAATAAAAACATGCACCTTGGCCGAGGTCGGATTGCACCCAAATTTTTCCACCATGCAACTCCACCAGACTCTTAGTAATAGATAAACCTAAACCTGTTCCGCCATATTCCCTTTCAATGGAACCATCTGATTGTTCAAAAGGTTTAAAAATTTCCTCTTCTTTATCTTTTGGAATGCCTAAGCCTGTATCTGCAACGCTTATCACCACCATATTTTCTTTTTCAGTTGCCTTTACTAAAACCTCACCTTGTTCTGTAAATTTTATAGCATTTCCAATCAAGTTATGAAGAATCTGCTGAAGTCTGTTCTCATCTCCGAGAACAAAAGGAGTATCATAAGGGATTTCATTTTTAAGCAATAGATGCTTTCCAGACAAAAGAGGCTTTGAAATTGTTATAACAACTTCTACAATCTGCCGTATATCCACAGCTCTTTGTTTTATAGTTAACTCTTTATTCTTGAGTTTTGAAAAATCAAGAATGTCATTGATAAGATTGGATAATCTTTTTCCGCTTAACACAATCATAGACAGATTTATATTAGTTTCCGTGGATAATTGTCCCGTAGCACCGTCTATAAGCGATTCAGCAATACCGATAATTCCGTTTAATGGGGTACGAAGCTCGTGAGAAGTATTTGCTAAAAACTCATCTTTGAGTTTATCATGTTTTGTCAGGGCAACATTTTTTTCCTCAATAATACTATTCAACACATGAAGATCATCTATTTTTTTGCGAATAGCATCTCGCATATTGACAAAACTGTTGGCTAATTCACCCAACTCATCTTTTCTTTTGATATTAATTTTTTCATCTAAACGGCCTTGAGCAATTAAAAAAGCGGCATCCTTTAGATAAGTAATTGGAGATATAATCGTTCTGGCTAAAATAAAATTGAGAAGGATAAGCATGACCACAAAAATCGAGATCAATAATCCGCTAAAAATTAAAAAAGATACCCGCTGTTCCTGTTCTAAGGCAATGAGAGAATAATAAATCTTGATAAACCCAATTCGTTGCCCCATCACTTGAATTTCTTTTATATATAATAGAGCACTCTCTTTATTTACTTCTATTTGCTTGATATGAGTTTTTTTCTTCGCTATTTCTTGAGTATTAATAGCCATATCCGTTGTTATCAGGTACGTACCATCGGAAAGTAATAATTTACCGTTAATATCGAAAATACTGATAGACAAAATTCCTTTTACTTCCAGCATCTCTTTTAATCTAAGCTTAATATCACGAAACCGAATTTCAAAAATAGCATTGCCAAGACCTTCTTC
>JADGBP010000179.1 GCA_015231395.1 Desulfamplus sp.
ATCATATTATCATATTCATCCGAAAGCCCTATGCTTTAAATCCCCATATTTTTTTGAGTCTAAAGCATTTGTAAATCTCAAACCATATAATAGTTAAACTTCCAGCAGCAGTGCATAAAAGAGCTTCCAACTTCACTGTGATCTTTCCGGCTTCTACCTCCTGCCATCAGACAGTCACAGAAATTAATCAGACTCCCAAGAGTGACAAAGGGAAATAAAATAGTCTGTTTAAGTCCAACAGAATGAGCAGCACTTGCGTATTCCTCAAGAATAGTTCCTCCCCGAACATGGGCACCTGAGCCAAAGCTGTTCTGACCCGCAAACGCACATTTTTGGAAAAAACCTCCATTAAGGTGAGTGCCGCGTCCCATAAAGACATTATCAAGAGTGACTGGTGCCTCAAATCCAATGACAGTATCTGCCATAATCAAAGTGTCTCCTCCCAGTATTCTTGTGCCAGGGTAAAGAATTACATTTTCACCTGAAATTCTTGACACATCAACATTTTCATCAATAAATACCGACTCGGGAATTGGGATTTTGATTCCTTTGTCTATCAATAAATTAACTTTTGTTTTTTGACTCATAATATACATCTGCCTTTAGCGTGAAAATACATTTGTTTTTCATGATTGGGGGTGGTAGAAACTCTGCCATGAACATTTACCTTAAATCCTTACAGCGGAAAAGCATTATAACAGTTAGAGTAATAGATTACCTTAACTCCTTACAGAGGAAAAGCATTATAACAGTTTAGAACAATAGATTTAAATTATTACGATATGAATAAATATGAACCCATTTACAGGAATAATCATGAACACAAAAAACAGACAGTCAGGAATAACAGCAATCATACCATCAAGATACGGCTCAAGCAGATTTGAAGGCAAACCCTTGGCATCTGTTGCAGGAAAACCGATGATACAAAGGGTTTATGAGCAAGCTCTCAAGTCAGAGAAGATTGAGACCGTTATTGTAGCAACTGATGATGACCGGATATTCAGAGCAGTTGAAAAATTTGGCGGGAAGGCAATTCTTACGGAATCAACACTAAGATCCGGTACAGACAGAGTTGCACAGGCAACCACCCTTCTTGGACTTGCTCCTGATGATATTGTAGTAAATATTCAAGGTGATCAGCCACTTTTTAATCCTGCCTGCATTGACGAGATGCTTGCTCCTTTTGTCACAGAACCAATGGTGATGATGTCCACCCTTGCCTTTAAAATAATCAATCTCTGTGAGATAACAGATCCCAAAGATGTAAAGGTTGTGCTGGATAAAGATGGCTACGCACTCTATTTTTCAAGATCCCGGATACCCTTTCTCCGCGATGGTGGAACTTTGGATGGAGAAATTTCTGAGGGAGAAACCCGTGTCAATTATTACAAGCATCTCGGATTCTATGCCTACAGGAAATCATTTCTTGACAGGATTGCAACCCTTCCGGAAGGAACCCTTGAAAATATTGAAAAGCTTGAACAGCTAAGGGTTCTTGAATATGGCTATCGAATCAAGGTGGTAATCACCTCACATGATTCTCTTGAAGTGGATATTCCGGAAGATATTGTCAAGATTGAAAACAGTCTGTTGAAAAAGTCTGTTGAATCTTGATGTGAGTTTTAAGGCAAAACTGAAAAACAAGGATCGTTAACTATGGAATTTTGCAAACAAAAATCTTATTTGATTAACAAGACTACAACTTTATCCAAGCAACAATTGCTTAT
This sequence comes from Desulfamplus sp., assembly GCA_015231395.1. Taxonomy (GTDB): domain Bacteria; phylum Desulfobacterota; class Desulfobacteria; order Desulfobacterales; family Desulfobacteraceae; genus Desulfamplus. The sequence continues at coordinate 1,731 of JADGBP010000179.1, forward strand.
ATTGCTTGAAAATTTTCCTGATATTGATATTACAGCACTGCTAATAAAAGAAATTCTTAATATTCATAATGATAATGACAAAATTTTGAATCATCTTGTTAATGTAGTTGAGTCCATTGAATCATGCATGACCATGGACGATCCCAAAACTAAATTTGATGAGATAGATACCAATTTTGTTTTAATCAAAGAAGAATTATCCAATGACGCTTCCTCATTCATATCCAATGACGCTCCCTCATTCATATCCAATGAGACTCCTTTGTTCATATACAGAGAGACATCACCCAGCATCATGGATAAAGCCGTTCCAACCGTTCCAAGTTTCAACTCCCAAGTTCCAAATGCCGAACAGCCGGTTATGGATGAAAAAAACATTATGGATCCATCAAACTCGCTATATAATGACATAAAGTATGAACAAACCATTCTGGATAGCCAGTCTTTTATTGCTTTTGACCATCGATCTGCACACAGAAAACCAATCTGCATGGGCGTCAATCTTGTCAGTAAGAATGAGTCTCTTATGGAAGAGTGTCTTGATATTTCTGCCAGTGGCATGTTCGTTAAAACTGAAAAAAAATTTATCCAGAATGAAGATGTGATAGTTGCACTGATGATTTCAAATAATGGCACTCAAGAAGAGATTACTTTTGAAAGCAAAGTGGTCAGAACTCCTGGAGATGGGATTGGTATAGAGTTCCATTCAATGAATGAAGATCATAGAGAACGACTGGAGGCTTTTCTCAAAAATTTGTAGGTCTTTAAAACACGACCCATCTAAAATCTAAAATCTAAAAAACTATAGCTCGTTAAAAGCCATATAAACAAAACATATAAACATTTAAAAACTGTAAAGTATGCTGCCCCAGGTAAATCCTGCCCCGAAACCGATAAACATAACTGTATCGCCTTGTTTTCCAACAATATTCTGCTCCAAAGCCTCATCCAGTGCAATGGGAATGCTCGCTGCCGTGGTGTTTCCATATTTTTGGATATTATTAAATATTTTGCTCTCATCTATCTTCATGAATTGCTGATATGCCTGATTTATTCTTAAATTTGCCTGATGTGGAAAAATCATATCGATCTGATCCAGAGTTATGCTCGCTTTTTCCAATACTTCCTTTGTCACCTGAGGCAATTTTTTAACCGCGGTTTTAAAAACAGACTTCCCGTTCATAACTGGATAATAACGGGCAATATCATCACCTTCTAAACCTAAAGCCATTCTGTCCGGAAGCCGAGAAGCCGGAAGTTCCGTCATAAGAGCTTCTGCCCCTTTGCCATCAGCGTGAAGAACTGATGCTAAAACCCCTATATTTTCATCTGTCTCAACCCCTTCAACACAGACAGCTCCTGCTCCGTCACCAAACAGAACCGAAACATCCCTGCCTCTGGTAGTTTTGTCAAGACCAGAGCTGTGAACCTCTGCCCCCACAATCAGAATTTTATTTGCAAGACCGCTTTTAATGTACGCGTCGGCAGTGGCAAGAGCATAAAGAAAACCTGTGCATTGCTGGCGTATATCAAGGGCAGGAGTTGAGGTAAGACCAAGTTTTGTCTGCAAAAGGCAACCGGAACCCGGAAAAAATATATCAGGGCTTAAAGTGGCAAAGATTATAAAATCAATATCTTCTGGCTTCCAGCCAGCTTTTTCTAATGCCTTGTGTGATGCCTCAAGCCCTAAATCAGAAGCCCCCATTATCTCACCTTCAGGCACCCAATAACGCTGTTTGATTCCGGTTCTCTGTTGTATCCATTCATCTGATGTATCCATCATTTTTGTCAGATCATCATTCGTGACAAGACGTGATGGGATTGCCCTTCCTGTTCCTTTTATAACTGTTTTTTTCATAATTTTTTATTTCCCTTTATCGCCCTTAATTTCCCTGAATTTTATTACTCTGGAGTTTATTGCTCTGGAGTTTGACGTAATATTTTATTGTGTAGGAATTTCAATCCAACGATAATTGCAGCTCAGCTGCTTATGTTTCATCTCTGTAACTTTAATATTTTGTTGTACCAGTCAAGGAATGTCCGTTATTAAAAACTTATAAAGTCCATTATTAACGAACTTGTCGTCTTTTTATAAGAATTTATTGCTCAATGCAAGAGATGTCAGTAATAAAGCACCTTGGCATCAAAAAAAGACCTGGCATCAAGCAAATTTCAGAGTTGGAGTTTTGTTGGTTTTCCTTGACATGTTCAATTTATTCCACTACAAATTTTAAACATTTCTATTTTTTTTATTATGATTTCTATGAGACATTGATTTGTTTTCAACAATATCTTCAATAGCATAGGCAGTTTATTTAGCAACACAAACGATATATTAAACAAGTATGAGGTAAAATCATGGGAATTTCTCTTGTAAAAGGACAAAAGATTTCTTTGGCAAAAGAGGCTGGAACAAGCCTCTCAAAAATAGTGATGGGGCTTGGATGGGATGCCAAAAAAAAGAAGGGAATGTTTGGATTTGGCTCTAAAGAGCAGACCATTGATCTTGATGCATCATGCGTTATGTTTGATGAAAACAAGAATATGCTCGACACTGTGTGGTTTCGCCAACTTGAAAGCAAAGATGGCAGCGTAGTTCATACCGGCGACAATCGCACTGGTGACGGTGATGGAGATGATGAGCAGATTATTGTAGATCTTACAAAGGTGCCATCTCAGGTAAAAACCCTGATGTTTATCGTCAACAGCTTTACAGGACAGAACTTCAGCGAGATAGAGAATGCCTTTACACGAATTGTAAACCATTCAAATAATCAGGAAATTGCAAGATATAACTTAAGCTGCCAGGGAAACCATACAGCCATGCTTATGGCTAAAATCTATCTGCACAACAATGAATGGAAAATGCACGCACTTGGCGAAAACTGCAGCGGTAAGACATTTCATGATTTAATGCCCGTGATGAAGGGTAACCTGTAGTTTTTAATAAACTTCTTGTGAAATTGAAATTTAATTCTTGATTTTACTGAATTAAAAACGAATTTTGCAGGAAGCCTAATCTTTTTCATAGCAACAAACCATAACATCTAAAAACAAGGAGTTTTCAAAATGACGGTATCTTTAAGTAAAGGCGGACGTATCTCTTTAAGCAAGGAAGCCCCTGGCTTATCCAAAATTTATATCGGGCTTGGCTGGGATTGCCGGACAACCGACGGTGCAGCCTTTGATCTGGACTCTTCTGTATTTTTACTCAACGCATCAGGCAAGGTTCGTAATGACAGCGATTTTATTTTTTACGGCAACCTTAAAGGAGTCGATGGTGCTGTTGAACATATGGGTGACAACCTGACGGGTTCGGGCGAAGGCGATGACGAAGTTGTGAAGGTCAATCTGGCTGGTCTTGATGCTAATGCACCTGATGTTGAAAAACTTGCAGTGGTTGTTACAATCCATGAGGCGGAAGAGAGAAAACAGAACTTTGGTCAGGTTAATAACGCTTTTATCAGAGTACTCAATGATGACAATCAGAGTGAAATTGTCAGATATGATTTGTCAGAGGATTTTTCCATGGAAACCGCGATTGTCTTTGGTGAAATCTACAAAAAAGGCGGCGAGTGGCGTTTTACCGCGGTAGGTCAGGGCTATGCTGGAGGACTGGCTGCCGCATGCAAAGATTATGGAGTTAGTATATAACCTGTTAAATGGTAAACGCTCATGGCAGAGTTTCTGCCACACCCGATCATGAAAAGCAAACGTGTTTTCAAGGTAA
>JADGBP010000017.1 GCA_015231395.1 Desulfamplus sp.
AAATGTGTTTCCACGGAAAAACAAACAAAGCCCTTATTAGCAAGTATAATGATTTTGCTAATAAGGGCTTTGAGGTTTGGTAGGGCTTTTTTAAAATCTATGACATTCAAAATCTATAACATTTAAAATTTTAAACCTTAAAAATCTTAAACCTTAAAAATCTTAAACCTTAATGTTTGGCTTTTAAGGGTTATAAATCCCTGTCTTATAAATTATCTTTTACAAGCTCAATCATTGACATGGGGGCAGCATCGCCTGAACGTGGTCCCAGTTTAATCACTCTTGTATATCCACCTTCTCTGCTGCCAAACTTCTCTGCAACATCATTAAATAATTGATGCACAACATCTTTTTCTCTAATATAAGCTAATGCCTGACGTCTTGAATGCAAATCCCCTCTTTTAGCCAAAGTAATCATCTTATCTGCATGTTTTCTCAATTCCTTTGCCTTGGCATCGGTAGTCTTGATACTTTCATGTTTGAATAAAGATGTAACCATATTTCTGAACATGGCTTTTCTGTGGCTTGAGGTTCGATTTAGCTTTACGCCTGCTTTTCTATGTCTCATGGGAAATTTATTTCTCCTTCGTTAACTTGATATTCATCAGGAAGGGTGTTCCAAATCTTCTCCCTTAGATGATTGCTCAACCAGTTCATCTTCAACAGGGGGGGTAAATCCATCAAGATCCATGCCAAGAGATAGTTCCATTGAAGTCAATACCTCCTTAATTTCATTTAAGGATTTCCTTCCAAAATTCTTGGTTTTAAGCATTTCACTCTCACTCTTCTGAACAAGCTGATATATCTTGAGTATTTGGGCATTTTTAAGGCAATTGGAACTTCTTACAGAGAGCTCCAGCTCATCGACACTTCTGTAAAGATTTTCATTAAAGTCTTTAACAGAACGATCATAGTCTCTGTTTTCCTGCTCAGGCTCAATATCTTCATCAAAATTGATAAAAGGACTCATCTGCTCTTTTAGAATTTTTGCAGCAAAGGCAACAGAATCCTCAGGGGTAACGCTGCCATCTGTCCATACTTCCATGGTCAGTTTGTCGTAGTCTGTTTTCTGACCAATCCTGGATGTCCCAACCACATATTTGACCCTTTTTATAGGCGAAAAAACGCTGTCTATTGGAATGGTTCCAACCGGTGCCTCAGGATCATTATTGGCAGATGCCAATGCAAATCCTTTTCCAGTTTTTATTTTTAAGGTCATTTTTAACACACCGCCCTTTGAAAGAGTTGCAATGTGCTGATCCGGATTGAGTACCTGAACACCCGGGGTAATTCCATGAAGATGTACGGCAGTTACACTGCCTTCTCCTTCAATATTTACAGTCAAAGTCTTGTCTTCCAATGCATCAACCTTAAGCTTAACGGCTTTAAGATTCATGATGATTTCAGAAACATCTTCTCTGATGTTAGGTATTACACTATATTCATGAAGTGCTTCCTCAAACTTTACGGAGACAATCGCAGCACCATAAAGAGACGAGAGAATAATACGCCTAAGCGAATTACCTATTGTTATTCCAAAACCTCTTTCAAGAGGCTCACATACAAATTTACCGTATGTAGAGGTTGTTGTGACAGCTACTTTTTCAGGCTTGATCATCTCATGCCAGTTCACATATACAAGTTCATCTGATAACATTGTTTATCTCCTGATATAATCTTAGGACAAACTGGTGCTCATTCATTATTATTTTGAATAGAGCTCTACAATCAGCTGTTCCTGTATGGGCAATGTAATATCTTCACGGTTGGGCAGAGATTTGACCACGCCTTTTAATCCGTCTTTATCAATTTCAAGCCACTGTGGTATTCCCCTTCTTACAACCGTCTCAACAGAATCAGCAATAGCTTTTACATTTTTGCTTTTTTCTCTGAGTTCAATAACATCGCCGCTTTTCATAACATAGGAAGGGATATTCAGCTTCTTTCCATTTACTATAAAGTGGTTATGCCTTACAAAGTGCCTTCCCTGTGTTCTGGAACTTGTAAAACCAAGTCTGAAAACTACATTATCAAGCCTTCTTTCTAAAAGACCTAAAAGATTTATACCTGTAATGCCCTTTTGGCGATCAGCATTATTGAAAATAATTCTGAACTGTTTTTCAGAAATTCCATAAATTCTTCTGACCTTCTGTTTTTCTCTTAGCTGAATACCGTAATCAGAATTTTTTCCACGACGCTGCCCATGCTGTCCAGGTGGATATGCCCTCCTGTCAAAACTGCACTTGTCTGAATAACATCTATCACCCTTAAGAAACAACTTCATATTTTCGCGTCTGCATTGACGGCAGACAGAACCTCTATAACGTGACAACGTTTTCCTCCTTATATAAAACAACCTATCAACAAGGTAAACATATAAAACCTATCAACAAAGTAAACAGAGTGGGTAAAATCAAACCCTTCTTCTTTTTGGCGGGCGGCATCCGTTATGAGGGACAGGAGTAACATCCTTTATCATGGAAATATTAAAACCAATAGCATGCAGTGCCCTCAATGCAGACTCTCGACCAGCACCCGGACCTTTTACATAAACACTGACATTTTTCATGCCATGCTCCATAGCTTTGGCACCAGCATCTTCTGCAGCCATTTTTGATGCAAAGGGGGTACTTTTCCGCGAGCCTTTAAATCCCTGAATACCGGAACTTGACCATGAAATGGTATTTCCTGTTTCATCGGTTATTGTTATAATGGTATTATTAAATGTTGACTGAATATGTACAACACCTGTTGATATATTTTTTTTAACTTTTTTCTTTGTTACTACTTTTTTTGATTTCTTTGCCATATAGATTTCCTATGTTTCCTGATTAGCCGAATGCCAAATATTTAAGTGTCATAATTAACAAATCACAACTTAAACAACACCTATTTCTTCTTCTTGACAGCAGCACGTTTTGGACCTTTTCTTGTTCTGGCATTTGTGCTTGTACGTTGACCGCGACACGGAAGGGATTTTCTATGACGAAGTCCGCGATAACATCCTAAATCCATGAGCCTCTTTATATTCATTGAAGTTTCTGCTCTTAGCTCACCTTCAACTTTAAATTGACTGTCAATGATCTTTCTTATCTCGTTTACCTGCTCTTCTGTAAGCTCATCGGCTTTCATGGTTGGCTGAAGACCAACCTCGGCAATGATATCCCTGGATCTACTTCTGCCTATACCATAAATATAGGTCAAGGCAATCTCTACATGCTTGTTTCTAGGTAAATCTACGCCTGCAATTCTCGCCACGCTCTATCCCCCCTATCCTTGCCTCTGGTTATGACGTTTATTTATACATATGACCCTTACAACTCCAGATCTGCGGATAATCTTACATTCTTTACATATTTTTTTCACTGAAGCTCTGACTTTCATCTTTATTTACTCCAAATGATATGCCGCATACAATCTCTTAAACTACCTTAAGCAGGTTTTAAGCAGCATATATATTATACTATATATATTATACTATTTATAACGATAGGTGATCCTGCCACGTGACAAGTCATAAGGTGACAGTTCAACCGTCACCTTGTCACCGGGCAGAATTTTAATAAAATGCATTCTCATCTTGCCTGAAATGTGTGCAAGGAGCTGATGCTTATTATCAAGCTCAACCTTAAACATGGCATTTGGCAGTGTCTCAAGTACCGTGCCCTCAACTTTAATGGCTTCTTCTTTTGCCATACATATACTCCTTGTAATATATCCCACTCCCACACGTTACAATCCGGATTCCAAATGAACGGACTGAACAAATTCTCAAATAACCGGATTGATTCTTCTTGCATAACTGGATTAATTCTATAAAAACTTGATTCTATAAAATCCTGATTCTCAAAAAACTTGATTTTATAAAAACCTAATCCTCAAGAAACTTGATTTTATAAAAACCTAATCCTCAAGAAACTATCTTCTTCCCTTTATTGTTCCTGACTTACCCAAAAAACCTTCATAATTTCTTGAAATCATATGGGATTCAATCTGGGATACTGTGTCAATGGCTACACCCACTACAATAAGCAGTGCAGTACCACCAAAATAAAACGGCACATTAAATTTGGCCATGAGCATGGTTGGAAGAACACATACTAGTGAGACATAAATTGCACCGCCCAGAGTAATCCGCGTTAAAACCTTATCAATGTATTCTGCAGTTTTCTTACCGGGTCTTATGCCTGGTATATATCCCCCATTTTTTTTCATTCTCTCTGCAACATCATCTGTATTAAAGGTGACAGCAGTGTAAAAAAAACAGAAAAATACAATAAAACCAATATAGATAAGGTTGTATATAATTGTTTCAGGATGCATCGCAGCTGCCACGCTTTTCATGAGTGGCAGATCAATAAAGTTGGCTATAGTAGCTGGAAACATGATTATAGAAGATGCAAAAATAGGCGGGATAACTCCAGCTGTATTAATTTTCAACGGAAGATAGGACGTCTGACCTCCATACATCTTACGACCAACCATTCTTTTTGCATACTGCACAGGTATTCTTCGCTGGGATTGTTCCATGAAAATAATACAAGCAATAACAATAACCATAAGAACAATCAGGATAATAATAGTAAATATCCCCATCTCACCAGTTGATACAAGACGAAGTGTATTACCAATGGCAGTTGGCATTCTTGCCACAATTCCTGCAAAAATTATCAGCGATATACCATTCCCAATACCCCTCTCAGTGATCTGCTCTCCTAACCACATGATAAAGGCTGTGCCGGCAGTCAGAGTTATAACTGTGACTATACGGAATCCCCAGCCCGGATACATTACAACAGGAGCACCTGCCGGAGATGCCATTGCTTCAAGTCCAACACTGATTCCAAAACCCTGGATAATACTTAATACAACAGTTCCATATCTTGTGTACTGAGTGATTTTCTTTCTGCCATGCTCCCCCTCTTTGGACAACTGTTCAAGATGCGGAACAACCACAGTCATCAATTGGAGAATAATGGAAGCACTGATATAGGGCATGATTCCAAGGGCAAAAACAGAAAGGTTTTCAAGGGCTCCACCTGAAAACATGTTAAACATCGCAAATAGAGTGCCTCTGGTACTGTCAAAAAAAGAGGCCAGTGCAGCAGCATCAATTCCCGGTGTAGGGACATGCACCCCTACCCGATAGATAAAAAGCAGGGCAAGGGTAATAATCAACTTTTTTTTAAGTTCGGGAAGCTTAAGTATATTCTGGAATCCGCTTTGAATCATTAATAAAAACCTCAGTTTAATTACTGTTCGATATTTCCGCCGGCTGTCTCAATTTTTTCCCTTGCTGTTTTGCTTACAAGGCAGTTTTTAAGTGAGAACGATTTGGTAACTTCACCATTGCCAAGAATTTTGATCTTGTCAATACTACCTTTGACAAGTCCCATATTTCTCAAGACCAGCTCATCAATGACCATACCAGATTCAAACCTGTCAAGATCAGCTACATTCACAATGGCTATTGCTGCTCTGTGAATATTTTTAAATCCCCGTTTAGGCAGGCGTCTATGAAGTGGCATCTGACCGCCTTCAAATCCTGGCCTGACGCTACCTCCAGATCTGGCTTTAAGTCCCTTGTGACCACGTGTGGATGTTTTCCCCATACCTGATCCTGGACCACGTCCCACTCTTTTTCTTTTATGTCTGCTTCCTTCAGCAGGTGCCAGTTCATGTAAATTCATTTCAAACCTCCTCTGCACTAACAAGATGCGGAACTTTTTTTACCATTCCCATAATAGCAGGATTCATATTATGTTCCACTGTCATATGCATTCGTTTTAACCCCAATGCACGAAGAATTTTTCGGTGCTTTTCAGGACGTCCGATGAGGCTTCTTATCTGTGTTAATCTTACTTTACCAGACATTATTTGTCTCTCCACTATAATTCTTCAGGTCGAAGTCCACGCCGTCTGGCAACCTCTTCCTTTGTTTCCAGTGATTTCAATCCAGCCATAGTTGCTCTGACCACATTATGCGTATTATTGGTACCAATACACTTTGTCAATATATCAGTCACACCAGCAGCTTCAAGAACCGCTCTAACAGCACCACCTGCAATAACTCCAGTTCCTGGTGAAGCAGGCTTTAAAAGAACTTTACCCGCACCAAACCGACCAATTACCTCAAAAGGTACTGTTCCGTCCAGTATCGAAACTTTTGCCATGCTTCGTTTTGCCTTTTCAACACCTTTTCGAATGGCTTCCGGAACCTCTCCAGCCTTGCCAAGACCAAATCCCACACTGCCTTCACCATCACCAACAACACAAAGGGCACTAAAACTAAAATTCCTTCCGCCTTTTACAACCTTTGCAACTCTGTTGATCCTGACGACTTTATCTATCAACTGATTCTCTTCTGTATGCTTGCTGACCAAGGGATATCCTCCTTATTAGAATTGCAACCCGACTTCACGGGCTCCGTCTGAAAGTGCTTTCACCCGACCATGATAGAGGAATCCATTTCTGTCGAAAACCACTTTAGTAATTCCTTTGTCAATTGCCCTTTTAGCCACAATTTTACCTATGGTAGTTGCAGCATCTTTGTTACCACCTTTTTTTCCTGTAGCTGTAAATTCCTTATCAAGGGTGGACGCAGAAACAATGGTATTACCCTGAATATCGTTTATTATCTGGGCATAGATATGACCGGCACTTCTAAAGACACTCAGTCTCGGGCGATCCTCGGTACCCGTCATCTTTTTCCTGATTCTTTTTTTTCTTTTAACTCTTGAGATATATTTTTCAGATGTATTTGCCATAACATTTTATTCCCGGTTTGGATTATTTTGCTGCAGACTTGCCTGCTTTCTTGATTATTGTCTCATCAGAGTACATGATACCCTTACCTTTATAGGGTTCAGGCGGTCTTATTCTTCTAATGTTTGCTGCAGTTTCACCTAAACTTTCCTTATCAATTGAAGATAATGTGATCTGGGTATTTTTATCTATCTTTGCAGAAATTCCTTCAGGAAGTTCAAAATTGACCGGATTGGAGTATCCCACATTCAATATAACTTTATTACCATTCAGTTCAGCTCTGTAACCAATTCCACTCAATAAAAGGATTTTCTCATAGCCATTTGTGACACCAATAACCATATTCTGGATCAACGCACGATATGTACCCTGAAGTGCTACAATTTTACGATCCTCTGGATTTTCAGGTGAAACATGCAAAATTCCATCTTCAATATTAATTTTTACAGCCGGATTCAGGCTTCTGCTTAATGTTCCCTTTGGACCATTAATGGTCAAAGTCTCATTATCAAAAGTAATTTTGACTTTTTCCGGAATCTGGATCGGCTTCTTACCTATTCGTGACATCTACCCCTCCTGTGTTACCAGATATGACAGAGGACTTCACCGCCCATATTCTCGTTTCTTGCCTGTTTATCCGTCATCAAACCTTTTGAAGTGGATAAAATCGATATCCCAAGACCATTTAAAACCGGTTTTATATCTTTGGACTTTTTATATACTCTTCTGCTGGGTTTGCTCACCCGTTCAAGTCCATAAATTGCAGGTTTTTTATTTCCAGCGTATTTCAAATAAACACGCAATATGCCCTGCTTGTCATCTTCCAGAAATTTATAATTTTTTATATATCCCTGTTCTTTTAGCACCCGCGCCATCTCTACTTTCAATTTAGACCCGGGGATATCCACTTTTGCGAACTCAGCTTTTCCACCATTTCTGATTCTTGTAAGCATATCCGCTATGGGATCACTCATTGCCATATTAATCTCCTGAACGCTATGTATTATACAAAATTATATATCATAAGATACACAACTTTACTACCAACTTGATTTTGTAACACCGGGCAACTTACCAGCAGAAGCAAGATTCCTAAAACAGATTCTACAAAGACCTGCTTTTCTGATAAACCCTCTGGGTCTTCCACATATTGGGCAACGATTGTAAGCACGAACATCAAATTTTTGCTTTCTTTCTGCCCTCACAATAAGAGACTTTTTTGCCAAAATTCCCCCCTAATTTTTGAAAGGCATCCCAAATAGTTTCAGGAGAGCTTTGCCTTCTTCATCGGTTTTTGCCGTTGTGACTATAGATATATTAAGACCTTTAATGCTGTCGGTCTTGTCATAATCAATTTCAGGGAAAATGATATGTTCTTTAATACCAAGGCTGTAATTGCCTCTACCATCAAAGGCTTTTCCAGATATTCCCCTGAAGTCACGCACACGCGGAAGTGTAATGTTAATAAGTTTTTCCAGAAAATCGTACATTTTTTCCCGACGAAGAGTCACCATGCAACCTATTGGCATCCCTTCACGCAGTTTAAATGCAGCAATAGACTTTCTGGCTTTTGTGACTACTGGTTTCTGTCCGGCAATTAGTGCCAGATCAGCTACTGCAGAGTCAATCAGCTTGACATTCTTTATTGCTTCTCCAAGTCCTATATTCAACACGATTTTTTTCAGCACAGGAACCTGCATCATGTTCTGATAACCAAAAGTTTTTTTCAACTCCGGTATCACTTCTTTTTCATATATTTCTTTAAGGCTCAATGTTTTTGCTCCTCAGCTGCATCTTAAGCATCAATCTGTTCATTGCATTTTTTGCAGAATCTCACCCTTTTACCATTTTCCAGCTCTCTCATTCCAACGCGAACCGGCTTGATACACCTGGTGCACATTATCATGAGATTAGAATAATCAACCGGCATGGGTTTTTCAACAATACCTCCCTTAGGATTACCCTGAGTAGGTCTTTGATGAACTTTTGCAATATTCACATTCTCAACTACAGCCCGATTTTTTTTCCTGAGCACCTTTAAAACCTTACCGACTTTTCCTTTGTCTTTACCGGCAAGAATTTTAACTTTATCATCAGTTTTTATTCGTGTTTTTACTCTTTCCATTTGGAATCCTCTTAAATACTGAACTGTCATGCCCGGCAGGGGCACCCCCACTCACAAAGAAAACAGGATATCTCTATTTCTCATCGTACAGGAATTGCTATCCAACGATAATTGCATTGCAGCAAAGCTGCTTATGTTCTCGTATAGAAATTTCAATCCAATGATAATTGCAGCGAAGCTACTTATATTTTTATTCAGGAACTTGAATCCTGAAATAATTACAGAGAAGCTGCTTATGTTCTAAACAAAATATCTCTATTCTTTGAACAAAATATCTCTATTTTATGAGAAAAAGGCTAAAGAACTTCAGGTGCCAAAGAAATTATTTTCATAAATTTTTTGGCTCTAAGCTCCCTTGCAACCGGACCAAAAATACGGGTTCCAACCGGTTCGTTGGAATTGTTGATGATAACGGCTGAATTGTCATCAAATCTTATCATGGAGCCATCAGGTCTTGAAATCTCCTTTTTGGTTCTGACAATCACAGCCTTTACAACATCACCTTTTTTTACCTTGGCATTGGGTATGGCTTCTTTTACTGAAACCACAATAATATCCCCGATACCAGCATAACGTCTTTTCGAGCCACCAAGCACTTTAATACAATAAAGTTCCTTGGCTCCGGAGTTGTCTGCTACAGTCAATCTCGTCTCGGTTTGAATCATTTTTCAACTCCCCTTAAATCACAAACTGCCCTCTTGACAATCTCATCAAACTGCTCTCTTGACAATCTCACTGACCCTGAATTTTTTTGTTTTGCTCAAAGGTCTTGACTCGGTAATTTGAACTATATCGCCGGTCTTACACTGATTTGTTTCATCGTGAGCAGCATACTTTTTATATTTTTTGATATATTTTTTATAGACAGTGTGCTGAACAAGTCTTTCCACCTGAACAACAACCGATTTTTCCATTTTATCAGATACTACTGTTCCCAGCAGTACCTTTTTTCTTCCTCTTTCATTCATGGCATCAACGTTTCCCGAATCAGCTAATATTTAAGTTTGTCTCCCTGGATATCGTCATCAACCTTGCAATATCCTTTCTGATTTTCGGGAGAATGGCTGTGTTTTCAAGCCGACCCACACCATGCTGAAAACGGAGATTAAAAAACTCCTTTTTCAGCTCAGTCAGCTTAATGTCAATTTCATCTGCACTCATGGCTCTGATTTCACTTGTCTTCATGCGTATTATACCCTTTCCACAAAGCGCGTTTTAACAGAGAGTTTATGTGCTGCAAGCTTAAGGGCTTCAACGGCAAGTTCTCTTGGCACACCTTCCATTTCATAGAGAATCCTGCCAGGCTTTACAGCTGCAACCCATCCTTCGGTTGGACCTTTACCCTTACCCATTCTGACCTCAGCAGGTTTTTTTGTAATGGGTTTATCAGGGAAAAAACGTATCCATGTCTTTCCAAGTCTTTTGATTTTACGGGTCATTGCAATACGGGCAGCCTCAATTTGACGTGCATTGACATAACCGCATTCAACAGCCTGAAGACCAAATTCACCAAAATTAAGTTCCGTTCCCCTGCTGGGTTTTCCCTTCAACCTACCGCGCATCCGTTTGCGGTATTTTACTTTTTTGGGACTCAGCATAATTATCTCCTTACCAGCTTGTTAAGCTGTAGCTTTCTGATCAGCATTGAGTACTTCGCCTTTAAATACAAATACCTTAATACCAATAAGACCATATGTGGTTTTTGCTTCGATAAATCCATAATCCATATCAGCCCTGAGTGTATGAAGGGGAATCCTTCCTTCTTTATACCATTCAGTTCTGGCCATCTCTGCACCACCAAGCCTACCAGAGCAGATAATTTTAATTCCCTGTGCTCCAAACCGCATGGCAGAAGTTACACTTCTTTTCATCGCTCTTCTGAATGCAATTCTGCGTTCAAGCTGCAGGGCAATATTTTCTGCTACAAGCTGGGCATCGGTCTCAGGTCTGCGCACTTCTTTAATATCAATAAGAACTTCAGGGGATACAATGCCTTCAAGTTCCTGCTTCAAAAGTGCTATATCTGCCCCTTTTTTACCTATAATTATTCCTGGTCTTGCAGCAAACACCCTGACTCTGATACGTTTAGAGAAACGCTCAATTTCAATTTTTGAAATTCCCGCGTGATAAAGTTTTTTCTTGAGAAATTTCCTGATTTTGAAATCTTCATACACAAAACCGGCATACTCTTTATCAGCATACCATCTGGAGTCCCATGTTCCTGTGATACCTAATCTTAATCCAATTGGATTTACTTTTTGGCCCAAGCCATTCCCTCCCTATTTAGACCGTTTCCGCAACTGTGACTGTTATATGGCTGGTTCTTTTCAGAATCCTTGCACCTCTGCCTCTGGCCCTGGCCCTGAATCTTTTCAAAGAGGGACCGTGATCAACCGATATATTTTTGACAATAAGATCATCTACGTCAATTTCATTATTGTGCTCTGCATTGGCAACTGCAGACCTGAGGGTCTTTGATATAATACCGGCTGCCTTCAGGGGCATAAATTTAAGAAGATTAAGAGCATCCTCAACCTTCTTCCCTTTCACAGCATCCACAGGTGCACGCAGTTTAAACGGCGAAATACGCACATATTTTGTTACCGCTTTAACTTCCATCTGTATATCCTTTAACGTTTAAACCCGTCAGCTTATTTTTTCAATTTAGATTTTTTATCGCCAGCATGACCATAAAATGTTCGGGTTGGTGAAAATTCACCAAGCTTATGCCCTACCATGTTTTCTGTAACAAAGACGGGAATAAACTTTTTTCCATTATGCACTGCAAGTGTAACGCCAACCATTTCCGGAAAAATAGTTGATCTGCGTGACCATGTTTTAATTACCTGATTACTTTTACTATCCTGGAGTGCTACTACTTTTTTCAAAAGTTCCTGGGCTATATAAGGGCCCTTTTTCAACGACCTTGGCATATCAGATCACCTATTTATTTTTTCTTAGATCTTCTTTTTACGATGTACTGATTAGATCTCTTGTTTGTACGGGTCTTATAGCCCTTAGAAGGCACACCCCATGGACTACATGGCTGCCTTCCGCCAGAAGATCTTCCTTCACCACCACCCATTGGATGATCAACAGGGTTCATTGCAACACCCCTTACCGAGGGCCTTCTACCAAGCCATCGACTTCGACCAGCCTTTCCTAAGCTGAGATCACCATGTTTTTCATTGCCAACTCTTCCAATGGTTGCCTTGCATTTTATATGAACCATACGCACTTCGCCAGAAGGCAGAAGCACCTGGGCATATGTACCCTCTTTGGCCATGAGTCTTGCATAAGTACCGGCACTGCGCACTATCTGACCACCTTTGTTCTGCTTGAGCTCAACATTATGAATCCTTGTGCCCAGAGGTATGTTTTCAAGAGGAAGGCAGTTACCTGGTTTTATATCAGATTGCGGACCTGTCTCAATAACATCTCCTACAGAGATATCCCGAGGTGCAAGAATATATCTTTTTTCTCCATCAGCATAGACCAGAAGGGCAATTCGTGCACTACGGTTCGGGTCATACTCTATTGCAGTCACTTTTGCAGGAATACCATCTTTATCCCGCTTGAAATCAATTATTCTATACTGTCTTTTGGCACCGCCACCCTTATGCCTGCTGGTTATTCTTCCGTATGAATTCCTTCCAGCCGTTTTTTTCAGTTTCTTAATAAGAGATCTTTCAGGTTTATCTTTTGTAATTTCATCAAATGTAAAATATTCCTGTGCTCTTCTTCCGGGTGATGTGGGTTTTGTTTTCTTAATTGCCATGTTATTATCCCTTTAAACACCTTCAAAAAAATCAATTCTTTGCCCGGGCATTAACCTCACAATGGCTTTTTTCCAGTCCCGTCTTTTTCCAAGTATGCGTCCCCGACGCTTTACTTTACCTTTTACATTTAAAGTATTTACAGATTTTACTTTGGCATTGAATATTTTTTCTATTGCATTTTTAATTTCCACCCGGTTTGCAGAGGGTGATACCTCAAAGGTAAGCTGGTTAGACTTAGCCTTCTGCAAATTGGACTTTTCACTCTGAACAGGCCGTCTTATGATATCATATTCGATCATTATTTAAGCAAGCCTCCCTTCAATTGCTTGGATGGAAGATTCAACAAGCAGAAGATTATCGTATTTAAGAAGATCATATACATTAAGACCTTCTGTTTTCATTACTTTGAGATTCGGTATGTTCTGTGCAGATAGAAAAAGATTTCTATCTTCTTCGCTTGTTATAATAAGTACCTTTTTCAAGCCAAGATTGCGAGTCACATTTACAAGTTCTTTTGTTTTAATTTGAGTCAGACCAAAAGAGTCAATTACAAATAGTTCATGATTCTGAAATTTTGAACTTAAAGCCATTTTCATGGCAAGACTCATTACTTTTTTGTTGACTTTATGAACATACGATCTCTGTACCGGCCCGAAAATGACTCCACCACCTCTTCTAAGAGGTGATTTGATACCACCTGAGCGTGCATTACCTGTCCCTTTCTGCCTGTATAATTTCCTCGTACTTCCTGCAACATCTGATCTGCCCTTGGTAACGGCAGTTCCTGAGCGTCTGGATGCAAGCTGCATTCTGACTACATCGTGCAGCACACTCTTTTTTACAGGAACAGTGAATATCTCATCAGAAAGATTTACTTCTGAAACTTTTTCACCTGACCTGTTCAAAACATCTACAGCAGCCATATACTTCCTCATTAAAAAAATAACGACCATGCATCACTGCGAAATCATTGCAATACCCACAGTCGTAAATAATTAGTGACCAACCCGAATCTTGTCGTGATAAATCGACTCACCTTATGGTCATTATAAATCAATAGACATGATTTTAAAGATTAAAACCAACCTTATCCTAAAAATCAAAATCAACATAATACTGAAAATCAAAAACTGATATCATCCTTAGAAATCAAAATCAACGTGGTCTTGAGAATCAAAATATAGATAATCCTG
>JADGBP010000180.1 GCA_015231395.1 Desulfamplus sp.
AACAGATTCTATAGTTTTCCAGATAATTAAATTAGCAAGAGCATTGTAGGGGCAATCCTTTGTGATTGCCCTTCAAAGTTGAGAATATCAAAATATTTTTCTGGAAGTCTATAAACAGGCTCTAATGTTGCTGGCAATGAGCCACCCTGTGAAACAATATTGCCATTTTCAAGATTTTGTCTCCAGGATTCCTTGTACTTTAGTGCAGGGAATCCTGGAGACGCATTGGTTGATATTCCATTTTTAGGGTGCATAAAAACGAGCCTTTTTTCTGAGTTGCTATCGAAAGACCTAATCAATGTCATAGTCAGGGTAATGTTCTTTTGCACATTCACGGCATATGCTGTGGCTGAATTCAGCCTCTGAATGGTCACGAATATAGGCTTCCATCTGATTCCAGTACCCTTTATCATCCCTTATTTTCTTGCAAAATGAACAGATTGGCAGGAAGCCACTTAATTGTTTTACTTTTGCCAGTGCCTCTTTCAGCTCTTCAATCAGTTTGACATTGGCTTTTTCAGCTATATTCCGCTTGTCCAGATTGCGATTGTTCTGAAGGGCAATGGCGGCAAGTTCTCCAAATCCTTCTGCGATCCTCGCATCATTGTCCGTAAAGTCTGACGGTTTATTTGCCAATCCGATAATCCCGACTGTTTTTCCCTTGAGGATGAGCGGGGCAAACATTACATTTTCCATCCGCACATGGCCTGCGGGCATGTACTTTACCCACTGGCTCTCCATAAAATGGTTGTCATATACAGACCGGTTCTCCCTGTACGCCACCTCCCGCAGTCCCCGTATGGGCATGGGTAACTCAGGATCCACATCACATGGAAGCCCCCCTGCTTCCAGAAACAGTACCTCATTTTCAGAGCCGTCATCTGCAAGCAGAGCGACATAACCTGAGGTGGAACCGATAAGCTCCGAGCAGATGTCAAACACCTTTCGGGCAACTGTGTTAAAATCGCTTTGTTCCAGCACAGCCCGGGCTCCCTTTAATAATCCCCTGATCTCCTTTTCCTTTTTTCTGGAGTATTCAAGGGTATCAACAAGCTGATTTTTTGTCTTTTTCAAATCGCTTACATCGGTAATTGTAAGCATTAGGTCATTTAAATCCATCTCTTCAATCATGCTGTTTTCATTGTGGTGGGTGGCTTTCATCAACACATGACAGATGCCACTGGATCCTGTGGAGATCCTCGCCTCAATCTGCTTTCCCGCCGGATATTTATATAAGGCTTTATATCGTGCCCTGAATGTGGCGGCATCCTCATCAAAGAGCAGGTCGGCAAAGGCCTGACCCGATGTTTTCATTCGTTTATTACGGATCATCTCCGAGAAGGTCTCATTGAACTGTTTTATAATTCCAAAGCCATCCAGGATGACATAGCCCACAGGTGCATTGTTAAAGAGACTGATATAGCGACTTCGGTTGGCTTCGAGATTTTTCTGAACTGTTCTGAGCTCCTCGTTCTGAAGTTCAAGCTCAATATGGTGAATTTGAAGCTCCTCAAGCAGGGTGCGAACGTTAGCTTTATCAAAATGATCAAAAGTATCCGGTAGAGTTTGCAGCATGGTCTGTGCTCTTACTCGAAGGGATTCTTTATAGTCTTTTGATGATATTTCTTTCATTGTTATCTCCTTTTTTCCGTAATATCTTCAATGATCGTAAATACCTGGAAAGGTTGATCTTCCCCGTCTTTAAATTCAGGTATAGCATTCACCTCAATCCAGCGATGCTCATTTCCCTCAGGGTTATACACTCCCATAATAAATTCATTCACAGGTTTACCAGTTTTAAGGGCAACCATTGAGGGGTGTTGAGAGCCTTGCAGTTCAGAACCATCCTCCTGAATAGCCCTCCACCCGGGATCCATGGATGTTTTTCCCGTCATCTGATCCAGTGTCAGTCCCAAAATTTTTTCAGCAGCAGGATTGACAGAAATAATTTCACCCTTTGCATTTTGATATACCACTCCCTGAGCCATGGTTTCAAACAGCTTTTTATATTTCAATTCTGTCGCTTCAAGTTTCTGTCCCATTTGGGTATAATGGGTTTTATCTTCAAAACTGACGCCCAGTCTTTTTTCTGGCACCGGAAATGCCACCAGTCGATAGTAGCCGTAAATATTGTCGTCTTCATAGAGCAGATCATCTAAAAAACAGGGTTTGCCGGTCTCCATCACATCAAGGAATTTTTTCAGCAGGCCCGTCTCCTTTGCCCGGGGCCAGATCGATTCAAAGGTCGCTCCTTTCCATTTTTTAATACTAATACCGGTTAATTTTTCTGCAACAGGATTGCTGCTTTCCAGAATCAGTTCACCTTTTTCGTTGATCTCATAAATAAAGAGACCAGACGGCATATGCCGGACAATATCGTTTGAGGTCTGTCGGCTATGCCTTAAATCCTGCCTTGTTTCCATCAATTCGGTGATATCGACAAAGGTCAGCATGGTACCGGCATAGGTGTCCGGACCGATATGATAGGGGAGCACCTGGATCAGATAGGCACGACCATTCAGGTCTCTTTTTTCCACCGACATCATCTGGTTACTGTTTTGAACTACTTTTACCGCTTCAAATGGATCAAAATCAACAAATCGGTGGGAGAGATGAGTTATGGGTCGTCCAATGTCCTTTTCCATGATGTGGAATAGTTTTGTAATCTGGGGGGAATGCTTCCGGATTTCGTAGTTTTCATCTAAAATCAGGATATCGATGCCTGAGCTTGAGAGCAGGTTATCGACATCGTTGTTCATCTCCGTCAGCTCAATAATCTTGTTTTGATATTCGGAATTGACGGTAAAGAGCTCTTCATTGGTAGATTGAAGCTCTTCGTTGGTACTTTGCAGCTCTTCATTGCTGGCCAGAAGTTCTTCGTTGGTGGCCTGTAGCTCCTCATTGGAGGTCTCCAGCTCCTCGATGGTGGCTTGAAGGTTCTCCTTTGAAAATTGGAGATCCTGTTCAAGATCCCGGATTCTTTGCTGAACATCCTCTTTAATATCATAAATGTTCAGAGGCTCAATTTCCTTGTCTCCTCCCTCTCCCTTGCTCTGCTCCTTTCTGATCTCTTCAAAAAAAACCGCTGTAAGGGATTCATGACCTTTTTTATCGGGAAAGGGGATGATGCGAAGCCGGATGTTCCGGGTGTCATTCTGGGTTGTGAAGACAATATTGGAATAGACCAGTTCCTCCTTTGACCGGAACACCTTCTGGATGCCGGTGGCCAGGGGAATGGCCAGATCCTTTATCACCATTTTAGTGATGTCATATACCACTCTCCCCGAAGGCACCTTGAAGAAGCCTTCGGTCTCTCCAAAAATATGAAGCACCTCCATCTGTTCATTAACAATGACCGACAGGGGAATGAAGTGACTTTCAATAATGCTCATATAGCGATCCAGCATACGGGTCTCTTCCGGTCGGTTGTAGTGCCGTTTTGTCTCCCTGAATGCAAAGGGAAAACTTCTGCTGTAATCGGTTCTTTCCCGCAAATCCATATCACCCGACTGTAGTCTCATGGGATGTTTCGAAACGGAACGGTATATTTTGAATTTCTGATGGACGGTTTCAAAGCAGTCTGCCATCTCACCAACGGTTTCACTGGTGCCGAGAAAGAGAACTCCACCTGGATTGAGGGAAAAATTAAACATGTTCAGGGCTTTTTGCTGGAGAACCGGCTGAAGGTAAATGAGCAGATTTCTGCAGGTGATGAGGTCAATTTTGGTAAACGGCGGATCCTTTACCAGATTGTGCTGGGCAAACACCACCATCTCCCGGATGTGGCGGGCAATTTGATAATTCTCCTCCTTTTTATAAAAATATTTTCCCAACAGCCTGGGAGTCAGGTCTGCGGCAATGCTTTCGGGATAAACACCGTTTCCGGCATGCATGACCGCATCCCGATCCAGATCCGTTGCAAATATCTTGACATCTCGGGTCACCCCCAGCTTTTCCATGGTCTCCTTTGCAAGGATGGCAATAGTATAGGCCTCCTCACCGGTGGAGCAGGCCGTGACCCAGAATCGTATTTCCCGGTTTTTCACACGACTAATCAGCTCCGGAAGGCAGGTTTCCATGAGTTCGTTCATGGCCTCTGGATCCCTGAAAAAGCTGGTGACGCCAATCAGGAGTTCCCGATAGAGGGTCATCACTTCCGAGGGGTATCTCTGGAGATAGTGGACATAATCCTCCAGATGGTTGATCTGATTGACGGTCATTCTACGTTCAATCCGCCGGCTGATGGTGGTTGGTTTATAGTATGTGAAATCCACCTTTGCCTTTTCCCGCAGCTCTGAAAATATCCGGGTAAGCCCTTTTTCATCACTTAACAGGCTCTTTGATCGGTTTTTTTCTGCTACATAGGGATGCCCAACATACGCCATTAGTTGATCAGGCATCTCCTTTGGAGGGAGAATGAAATCTGCCACTCCAGTTGAAATGGCTGCCCTTGGCATCCCGTCAAACTTGGCACTGCTCTCCTCTTGTACCATCACCATGCCACCGTGCTCCTTGATGGCCCGGACACCACGGGTACCATCGCTGCCAGTACCGGATAAAATAATGGCAATGGAACGATCGGCCTTGTCTTCGGCAAGAGATTTCAAAAAAATATCAATGGGCAGATTGATCCCCCGAGTGGTGTCCTTTTCCTTCAATATCAGCTTGCCGTGGAAGATAGAGAGATTTTTTTTGGGTGGAATCATGTAAATGTTGTTGGGTTTGACTTCAATGCCATCGGTGGCACGGTGGACGGGTATCTCTGTTTTTTTTGACAGCAATTCCACCATCAGGCTTTTATAATCAGGAGAGAGGTGCTGAATCACGATAAATGCAAGTCCACTCTTCACCGGCATATGTGTGAAAAAATCTTCAATGGCTTCCAATCCTCCGGCAGAGGCACCAACGCCGACGTAGTGGGTCAGCTTGACGATGGGGTCTTCATTAGTAATGGTTTTTTCATTGATGGGTGTTGCGTCGATTACATCCTTATCCGTTGATTCGTTCTTTTCCATTTTCCCCCCACATTATTGTGTCTATCGTCAGTTGTAAATTCTAAAGATTCTGTTGATGGTGCATTCAACCCCGCCTGACCTATTCCTATTACTTCGGGATGGAAACGGTGATGCAGGTCATACCCGTTTCATCGGATGTCTCCATCGCAATATCGTATTTCATGACATTGGCCATCAATGTCTTTTTAAAGGCGGGTTGTTTACAAAACCCTCTCTATCATTTTGTCCAGCTCATCCAGCGATGCTATATATGTTACTCCATCATACTGTTTTACCACAGACTCTCCTCCAAAACGGAAAGCCTGTCCTCCCACTATAATTTTTAGAGATTTAAATTCCTTCCGGATAGACTCAATCGTCTTTTCCAGAATCCCCATATTAAAATATATTGAAAGTGAAAGCCCGACCACATCAGGTTTGTTTTC
>JADGBP010000181.1 GCA_015231395.1 Desulfamplus sp.
GGACTTAAATGTCTCTCCTATGCAGTTACAGGCGACCCGTTTAATGCTGATCCAGGATGCTGGATAAAAAAAGGAGCCCCATGAAAAAATTTTTTGCCACATATTTTCTTTTTATAATTGTGTTATCACAAATTCATCAACATATGTTTCCCGTGCCGTGGCTTTGGTTTCATTGACAATAAAGATATCTTTAGATACAAAAATTATATCAAATTCCTTTATTTTAGAAGAATCAACTCTGTTTTTTCTATTGTAACGAATTGCAAAATCATCAAAAGCTTCAACACCAAAATATTTGCGGGCAATTTCTGGAATGTTCGGAGCAACAATATCTTCAACAACCGTGCCCATCTTGTTAGCAAGGTCTCCCCATTTTTTGTTCATCTCTTTCTTCATTTTTTCAGTATTCTGCTTCATCTTTGCTGTGTCTTGCTTCATCTCATCAATCGTTTTATCCAAACTTACCTTGAGATTTTCAGTGTCTTGCTTCATCTCATCAATCGTTTTATCCAAACTTACCTTGAGATTTTCAGTATCTTGTTTCATCTCACTAATAGTTTGATCCAAACTTACCTTGAGATTTTCAGTATCTTGTTTCATCTCACTAATAGTTTGATCCAGTCGTTTATCAAATTTATCACTATTGTGTTTCATCTCACTAATAGTTTGATCCAGACGATTACCCAATTTTTCGGTATTTCGTTCCATCCTGAACATCATTGCATTTGTTGAAGCTATAAAGCCGTCAAGCACGACATCCAGTCTTTCCACCTTTTTTTCCAGTATTGTATCAGTCATGGTGATTCTCCTTTTGTATCTGAATAGATTACCCGTCAATATGGGCTTTTTGCTTTAAAATATCGTAATATGCAAAAATTTTATTGATATATCGTACAGGTTCATGTCCTCGGGCATAGCCATATTTTGTTTTGGAATAATATTTTTGTTTGGCTAAAAGAGGAAGGGTTTGATTAACTGCATCCCAATGGCTGGAATCCATCCCCTGAGCTGCTGCCAGTTTGCGTGCATCCAGAACATGACCATATCCAACATTATAACTTGCCAGAGCAAATTTTATTCTGTCCATGCTGTCATTAATATCGCTGAATTTATTGTACATCATATTGAGATAGCCAATGCCGGCTTTAATGTTTTGACGTGGGTCTCTTCTGTTAGTGATACCCATTTCAGCGGCGGCTTCTTCTGTAACCTGCATGAGCCCCCTGACACCAGCATCACTTCTGGCTGTGGGATCAAAACGTGATTCCTGATATATGACCGCAGCAATAATCCGCCAGTCAAATCCGTGTTTTTCAGACTCTCTGATAATATTCTTCTTATATTTGGGCAACTTTGTCTCAACCACTTCATGAAATGCTTTTAGATCTGCATATTTAAATTTTGTATCAAGATGTCCGTAATACTTTTTATATATTCTTTTAAAAACCCCGTTATGTTTTATAATATCAAAGAAAAGTACCATTTTATCCGAAAGGGCGATGTTACCCTTTCGGACAGCCCATCCTAAATGCTCTTTTTTCTGAATGGATATACCTATTGTTATATCAGGGTAATATCTTCGATTTAGCAGAGCAATGTTGGAATCAGCTATTGTGTAACTGATATCATTCTCATTGTCTGAAACCATGCGAATCAGCTCTTCTGTGGAGAGATCATCATGTACAACCATGTCAATATCAATACCGCTGTTTTTAATCTGTAGCAGCCGGTCATAATAAGTTGTGTTCCGGCTCACATGGATTGTTTTTCCCGGCAGTTCATTGATGTTTTTAATAGGTAGTTTGCTTTTGTGGTAGATGAATTTCTGTTCAACATCCATATATGGCTGAGTAAAGAGCATCTCTTTTTCTCTCTTTTCAGTAATCGTTACTCCGGCTGCCACAAAATCACCTCTGTCCATGTCAAGGTAGGCAAGCATGTTGTCCCAGCCAGGAGTTATTACCTCCAGCTCCACTTGAAGAAAAGCTGCAAATTCTCTGGCAAGCTCATATTCAAACCCCATGGGCTGATCGCGGTAAATGTAATATGAATTGGAGTTGTTTTCGGTTATCATTCGGATTTTACCGGCTTTGATGATTCGGGAGAGAGTGGGCTCATCAATTTCACGGGAAACCCGGGATTGTTTTTGAATATAAACAGATATTGCGGTAAGGGATAGTATTAGCGATAACACAATTATAAAAAGAAAATATGTGGCAAAAAATTTTTTCATGGGGCTCCTTTTTTTATCCAGCATCCTGGATCAGCATTAAACGGGTCGCCTGTAACTGCATAGGAGAGACATTTAAGTCCTCCATTGCACAATTTTTTATAAAAACATTGTTCACAGCAGATGAAAGAGTGCCTCTGTTTCATCAGGAGTCAAGATTTCATTAGTGCGAGAATGTGCATTATAGTTTTCCAGATAATTAAATTGGCAATCGTAGGGGCAATCCCTTGCGGTTGCCCTTCTTAAAAATTGAGATACCAAAATATTTTTCTGGAAGTCTATAGTATGAAAAGGTGCATCAGTGCGAGAATGTGCGTTAGTATGAAAAGGTGCGTTAGTTCGAGAAGATAAATGAGTATGAAAGGGGGCATGTGTGATATGTCATTGCAATAACAGCTTTGAAGGATAATAGCCCTGAGTTGGTAATAATTACCCATTTGTCATGATCAGAAAATCAATATATTTTTCTACACTTTTACACTCTTTTTGAATAAGCTTAATCAAATCCACTGCCTTTTCTAAATTTTCTTCTGTGGCAACCTGCTCAAGACTCGATGCTGCTGAATAGAGTCTCATGGCTGTGAGATTAACAGCACCTCCTTTAATCTTATGTGCTTCATTTGCAATAGTTATCATATCTTCATTTTTAAGGGCTTTTTTAATAATTATTAACTGATCGCTGACAAGTTTTGAGAACTTGCCGAGTGCATTATCCAGGAAAATTCTGTTGCCTCCAAACTCTTCAAGAGCCTGTTCGTAATTTATTGGTTTGTCATTTCTGTCTGAATATTTTTCATTATTTTCATCATCATGTTTTTCATTATGTTCATGTTGATCGTCATGTTTTGTATTATGGTTATCGTCATATTTTTTATCATGTGTATAATCATTGTCATATTTATAATCATAATTGTCAGTGTCAGATAAAGGATTATCCGATATTTTATACTGTGAAAATTTTTCTGAACAAGTATTGTCCTTTTCGTTTTTAATACGGAACCATTTTTCAACCATCTCAATAAGTTTTTTTCGTTTAAGGGGTTTTGTGAGATAGTCATTCATTCCGGCTGCCAAACATTTTTCTTTATATCCCGTAAGAGCGTGGGCTGTCATGGCAATAATAGGAGTGCTTCTCAAGCCCGGGTTTTCTTTTTTCAGAATAGCCTCAATATCTCTTATCTCTTTTGTTGCCTGATAACCGTCTTTAACCGGCATCTGGATATCCATTAAAATAATATCGTATAGTTTTTGTTTATAGGCATTTACCGCTTCCAGACCATTTGCCACCACATCTACCTGACATCTTGCCTGAGTCAGAATAAGAGTTCCCAACTCTTGATTAGTGGGATAATCTTCAACTAAAAGTATCTGGATTTGCTCCCTCTGCTCATCAATAAGTGTATGTCGAGTAACCAATTGTCCGCCTGTTTTGTTTTTTTCTTTTCCAGCACGACCGAGAACTTTTTCAATTGCTTTTCGCAGATGATCCCGTTTTACAGGTTTGATAAGATATCCGTTGATTCCTAACTGTTTGCAAATTTTACTGTCACCAAGTTTTCCCATGGATGTGAGCATGAGAATTGGAATGTTTTGAAGAGGTTCAACCATCTTTAACTCTCGGGTAAATTCAAACCCATCCATTTCAGGCATTTGTGCGTCAGACATAATAAGGTCAAAAGGTTGTGATGAGAAAACAGATTTCATTAGAATCAACAAAGCCTCTTTTCCCCCGCTGACCTCATATGGCAGGCATCCCCATGATTTAAGGTATTCCATCTGTATGGCTCTATTGGTATGGTTGTCGTCCATAACAAGAACCTTTAAATTACTCAAATCAACAGCAGGCTTATTTTCACAATCGTCTTCCTGCTGCTCAGCCTGTACCCTAAAAGGAACTGTAAACCAGAATGTGCTTCCTTTTCCTTCTTCGCTCTCAAGACCCATTTCACCATCCATCAACAGGGTCAACTGTTTGCTGATGGTAACTCCCAGTCCAGTGCCGCCATATTGCCTTGTGGTGGAACCATCTGCCTGAGCAAACTCCTCAAATATGATAGCCTGTTTATTTTTTGGTATGCCTATGCCTGTATCTCTTACTGAAAAACGGACGAAAATCTTCTTTTCAAAGGATTCTTGAAGTTCCCCATTAAGCGACTCTTTTTTAGCCAATCCCTCTTGAACCATCTCTTGTATGGCTGCGTCTTCTTTAGTCAGTTCCTCTTCAATCAAATCTTCTTTAACCAGCTCGTCTTTAGTCAGATCTTCTTTAACCAGCTCACCTTTAATAAATATCTCTCCCTTAAAGGTAAATTTAAGGGCATTGCCTCCAAGATTCATCAGAATCTGCCTTAAACGCCCAGGATCTCCAATCAGGTTTGACGGTACTTCAGGCGATATAAAAGAGATCAACTCCAACCCTTTTTTTTCTGCCCTGTAGGCAAAACTGTCTGACACATCCTCCAATAAGGCTCTTACATTAAAGGGAATCGCTTCAATTTCAAGTTTGCCTGCCTCTATTTTTGAAAAATCCAGAATATCATTGATAATATTGAGCAGCGAACCGCCTTCTTTGGTGATAGTATATAAAAAGTTTTTCTGGGTTCTATCAAGGTTTGTATCAAGAAGCAGTTCAGACATTCCCATAATGCCGTTGAGCGGAGTTCGTATCTCATGGCTCATATTTGCCAGAAATTCACCTTTTACACGACTCAGATGCTCTGCTTTTTCCGCCATCAGTTTCAGCTCTTTTGTTCTTTCTTCTATCTGCATTTCAAGAAGTGCCTGATGCTTTTTCAAAACTTCCATCTTCTCAATTTGACGGAGTTGTTTTTCCATTTCCATCACTTCGGTTAAATCATGTATCACTGTCAGAATAGATTCCTGAGAATCAAAAACAATGGGTTGAGCAAATAGCACTGCGGGAAAAACCACGCCTCCGGACTTTTTAAGTTCAGCACGAAAATCTTTTACTTCCCCTGTGTTTGACAAAGTTTTCAGGAGCAGCTTTTGCTCCTCAAGGTTATTGTACAAACATGAATCTTCAGATTTTATAAAATTTTCATTAGAATAGTTGAATATTTTCTGTGCATTCAAATTGGCAAAAACAATTTTGCCATTTTTGTTTGAGATAATCATTGGCACAGGAATGGTTTCCGATATCACCTCAAACTGTTTTTGCATCTGGCTCTCAGTCTTAC
>JADGBP010000182.1 GCA_015231395.1 Desulfamplus sp.
GATCAGAAACAGGCTTGCTGATACTGTGCGTTTTATTGTGTGTCAGCGTTTGCTGCCTAAAAATGGAGGGGGCAGGGTAGCGGCGCTGGAGATTATGGGCATGAATCTGAGAGTTAAAGATGTTATATTAAATGGTGAATCAGATGGTAAAACTTATAATGATATAATTGCTAACGGCACGGCTTTTGGCATGCAGACATTTGATCAACACATTCTGAATCTTTTCAGGGACGGGTATGTAACAGAAGAGACTGCATTTGCCTACTGTTCTCAAAAGAACGCTCTTTCAAGGGGAGTGGATGTTCTCAAAAGAAAAAGAGGAGAGAAAACCACTGATATTGATGGTCTTGCAATTGACTGGGGAAAAAATGAAGAGGAGGAAGGTGGTGGAGAAGAAGCAAAAACAGATGAAGCTCAAAAATAGATGAAATTCAAAAATAGATGAAATTCAAAAGTGATAGCCACCTGTAAAAACCGATTCTTAATTCACTAATTGTTTGGAAAGGATTCATATGATTTCAGATTGCCCTAATTGTAATCAGGCTCTTAATTTTTCAGATGCCAATAAGAGTCGGATATTAAATGCTCTGGACAAGTTACCACAAGGTCAGACATTAAAATTTAAGTGCCCAATGTGTAAAAATGCGATTGAACTTGCATCTGATGGATTTCCGCTCAGTGATGGCTTGCCGTCTGTATCGCTTACTCCTGTTAAACCGGAGATCAAGTCTTCAAAAGACTATGCGAACAAAATTGCTGTTCCGCCCCCTGCTCCACCAGATGCTCCGGACATATCATGGCTTACCGATGGAACAGAAATAGATTCAAGTATTGTTGAGAATATAATGACTGCAATGATACTCTTGCCTGATGACTACATGCAGCATAAAATAGCTGAAATCTTAAAGAAAGAGTCGTATCAGATATATATTCCCAAAAGTATAGACGAAGCGATAGAAAGCATTCGTTTTAAAGACTATGCCATTATTGTTTATCACAGCGAATATGAGAATAGACCTCTAAAAGATCATGATTTCCATAAATTTATGCAGCAGATGAGCATGAAAAAGAGACGATATATCTACTATATTCTGTTTGGAAATTCATTTAAGACTCTCTACGATCTGGAGGCTTTGGTAAATAGTGCAAATGTGGTTATAAATGATAAAGAGATACCATTTTTGTCAACAATTCTGAAAAAACTAAAATCTGATTATAACTTACTGTTCAAAACCTACTGTTCAGTATTGAAAACACATGGGAAATCCTGATTACATGGGAAACCCTGATTACATGGGAAACCCTGATTACATGTAAATTCCTGATTACATGTAAATTCCTGATTACATGTAAATTCCTGATTAACCCTGTATTTTCCACACAAATATATTTTCAGCAATTTTTTCATCTATTGCAAGCTCGGTATTTTCATACTTGATGCAGAATGCCGGTTTTTGGCGATGCAATGTTATAACCACTCCGGGATTAAGTCCAAAGGATATAAGCTGATGCAGATTGGAATGGTTCCCGGGCTTGATATAGGTGATTTTACCCTGTTCTCCTGGTTTTAGCTCCGTTAGGCTTACCACTGTATTTGTGACCTGTTTTAGTCCATCATGACAACACCTTCCTTTAGGGATAGGTTTGCCGTCAGGACAGATTTCAGGATGCCCCAATAGAGTGCAGATAGACTCTTCAACCTCCGGTACCAGATAATGCTCAACTTGACATGCAACCCGTTCCATCTCGCTATTTTTAAGCTTCAGGATGCTTGACATTAAAACCTCTGCGAGCCTGTGTCTGCGCATGATGGTCTCAGCCAGTCCTTTGCCTTTACTGGAAAAGAGGATTGTGTTTTT
The DNA here is from genome assembly GCA_015231395.1 of Desulfamplus sp. Lineage (GTDB taxonomy): Bacteria > Desulfobacterota > Desulfobacteria > Desulfobacterales > Desulfobacteraceae > Desulfamplus. The sequence continues at coordinate 1,860 of JADGBP010000182.1, forward strand.
ATTTTTTACAATGAGTTCCAGAGCTTCCAGTTCAGAAAGATCGTCATCTGTAAACTCTATTGCACATCGTTTTTTTATCTCGTCAATTGAAAATTTTTTGTTTTCCTCGGCAGTCCACATAGCTTCTAATATCTCGTCGTGTGTTTCTTTTAGCATAGTATCCTCAAATTTATAGTATCCTCAATTTATATAGTTTTCCAAATGATTAATATAGTTTTCCAGATGATTAAATTGGCAAAAGTAGGGGCAATCCTTTGTGATTGCCCTTCTTAAAAATTGAGATACCAAAATATTTTTTTGGAAGTCGATAGTATCCTCAATTTATTGATATTTAATCATGCCGTTTATGAAAATGTAATTCCAAAAGACAGACATGTGTAATTTACCACACTGCCAAGTAAAAACGCATAAACAATAACTAACCCCATAATAATAGATGCACTCTTTACTCCCCGCTCCTTGAACAGAACAATAATAGCATTAATACACGGGGCTATAAATGTCATTACAAGAAGGTTTACAACAAGCTGGAGATTTGTATATGTATCATGAAGATGCTCCAGCTCTGCAGCACCGCTTTCTCTTCTTATCATTGTTTTGATAAATACCTGAATACTCTGTTCAGGCAGACCCAGCACCTTATGAATTGCAGGGCCTACATACCTTTCAAGCATTTCAAGCCCCCCGATTCTCTGAAAAATAAATATGGCAATGGATGCATAAATAAAAACAGGCACTGCCTCCTTCATAAAATGATGTGATTTTTTTGCGGCCATTGTGATCACTGACCATAATTTAGGCAGCCTCATCACAGGAATTTCCATAATAAAAGAAGAGCGGGGACCAGGTACTATCCTGTTGGCAAGATAACCGGCAATAAAGATTTGCAGAAATATGATGCCAAAAACAGTAGCAGTTGCAGAAAACGGCATTTTGTCAAGGATGACAAGCATGACAGCAATCAGCGGAGCACAGGGCATACAGAGAAATATAAGAAAAGAAGCGATGTTTTTCTCTTTCTCACTGTTGAGCATTCGTGTGGTAAGAAGTGCCATGGTAATGCATGAAAAACCCATGACTAAAGGGATAACGCCTTTTCCATTTAAACCTATTTTCCTGAAAACCCGATCCAGCAGAATGGAAAGCCGTGGCAGATACCCTGAATCTTCAAGTATTCCAAAGGCAATATAAAAACAGAATATAACTGGCAGAACAAGTCCAAGGGCTAAAAAAACGCCTGTGGGCAATACCCCGAAATCAGGATCAATGAGCATGTCCCTGAAAAATTCACTGGGAATAAGTTGGGCATACTTGGTTATCCATGGTATAAGGATATTTTCAAACAACATTGTGTTTATTGAGTCCACCAGAAAAGTTGCTGCAAATGTACCTACAAAAAGATAGATTAGAGCAGTAACAGCCAAAGCAATTGGAATGCCTGTTGAGAGCTTTGTACACCAGTCTCCAAAAGTAAGAATAAACGGGTTTCTGGTTGGAGGTTCAATTTTAAGCACCTGGTTTGCAATGATGGCGGCTTCTTTATGATATAAATTTTCAAGATATATTTCTATCGAACTTGCATTTTCGTCTCTGTATTCCTGAACAATGTATTGCAATTGATTCAGTATAACCTCGCCGCAGCAATCGGAAATATAAGATTCCACACATTTGTCTTCTGTCAAAAGCAAAAGAGCCAGTGCCCTGCCTGAAAGGTTTCCGGGCGGAATAAGTTTTTCCACAAGCTCAATGAACTCTTTAATTTTATCAGAATAGTTCAGTTTAATGCCTGCTGGTTTTAGCCAAATTTTCATCATCAATTCCAAGCACCTGAAAGTCGATTGCAACTAATTTCCCACCATACTCAGGCATGAATTCCCGTTCTTCAACCACTTCCTGGAACTTTTCCCATGATTCATTTTTCAGTGCAGATGAAATATTGAGGTTTCCGTGTATAATCGCATTAGTGAGAGCCTCGCTCAAAGAGGTAGAAAGATCGTAACTGTTAACATCATTAATTCCATATAACTGATAATATGGTTTTGCGACTGACTGAAGAAACCCGATAAGTCCGGGAATCAAATTTATTCTACTCGGAATTGATACATGGATAGATGTGTTTGTAAAAGGCAATGTATAATTCATATGGCGTTTCATATTCAGCATGGATTCGATTCGATTCAGCACATCGCAAAGATCTTCTCTGTTATACGGTTTTGTTAAAAAATCTGTCGCACCCTGTTTCAATGCTTTGATTATTGTAGTCTTATCGTCAAAAGCGGTCATAATGACAAATGGAGTTTCAAAATTGTGTTGACGAACTCTTTCCAACAGTTCAAATCCATCCATTACCGGCATCTTGATATCACTCAAAATCATATCAAAAGCCATGGGGTCATTTGAAAAAATATCCCATCCTTCCTGACCGTTTTCAGCAGTAGTGACTTGATGCTTCCAAAATTGTATTGTCTTTGTTGATACTTTAAGAACCGCACTATTATCATCAACAATTAAAATCTTCATAAAACACCTCTGCATTTTTTGAATATTTTGAATCATGAAAAATAGGACAAATATCTTGAAAAGACAATATTTGTCAAGTTATATATATATATATATATATATATATTACAAAAAAAAACAAATGCCCAGTTTATCCAGACTTGACTACGATTCAACTACAAGCTGAATCCCAACATATTCGGAAAACCGTTTGTTAAAACAAAAAAAACTATCTGTTGAAAAATAAGTGGGAATAAGACAATATAACCGTCCGCAATTCATTCTCCCCTCCCCTCAAGGAACGGGGATTTTACACGGAGGTTTTATGACACAGCATAACAATATTCACATCTCTTCACAAGAAAACAACCTTAAATCAAAAAAAGACAACCTTAAATCAAAAAAAGACAACCTTAAATCAAAAAAAGACAATATTAAATCAAAAATGGATAATCAAGAATCAATAACAGATAAGCTTAAAACGAACACCAATAACTTTAAAACCAACACCAATAACAATCAAAATAGAACTGACTATGTAATTTTAGGAAACATAAATGCCGGCAAATCAACCCTTTTTGACCGTTTAACCCATTCCAGCAAATCACATGCAACAAACATTCCCGGAACTACCGTCTCCATAACAAGCGGAAAAATACAAGGCTTAGATGCACAGATATATGACACCCCCGGCATTTATTCTATTTTTTCATCCAATGAAGACGAACGGGCATCAAGAGATATTCTGCTCATACCTTCTACCAGAAACAGGCTTCAAGGACTAATTCTGGTAGCAGATGCCAAGAATCTGAAAAGATCAATTGCAATAGCCCTTCAGTTTTCAGAATACGGATTGCCCATGCTTCTTGATATCAATATGATAGATGAAGCCTTATCAAGGGGAATCGAGATTAATGTTCCTAAACTCTCTGAACTCTTGGGGATTGAAATTTGCACCACCATTGCAAGAGAGGGTATTGGAGTTGAAACGCTCAATGAACTCTTTAATTTTATCAGAATAGTTCAGTTTA
>JADGBP010000183.1 GCA_015231395.1 Desulfamplus sp.
AAATAAGATGTTTTTACGGCTGATAAATGATTTTTCACAGCAGGCAAAGATGACAACTGATAACCATAAACAGGAGGCAGACAACAAATGAGCGGCGTATATAACACAAAAGATGTCTATGACAAAGTGGTAAGCAGAGATCCTGGTGAAAAAGAATTTCTCCAGGCAGTACATGAAGTATTTGAGTCTGTCAAAGTGGTTATGGAGAGAAATCCTGAATATGGAAAGGCAAAAATTTTGGAAAGAATTGTTGAACCAGAACGGGTATTTATCTTCAGGGTGCCATGGATGGATGACAGAGGAGAAGTCCATGTAAATAGGGGATTCAGAATTCAGATGAACAGTGCTATCGGTCCCTACAAGGGCGGTTTGAGATTTCACCCTTCAGTCAATCTTTCAATCCTGAAATTCCTCGCCTTTGAGCAGGTTTTTAAGAATGCCCTTACCACTTTACCCATGGGTGGCGGTAAGGGCGGTTCTGACTTTGATCCAAAAGGCAAATCTGATTCAGAGGTGATGAGATTCTGTCAAAGTTTCATGCTGGAACTCCAGAAGTATATTGGTGCTAATACTGACGTGCCAGCCGGTGACATTGGCGTTGGAGGTCGTGAGGTTGGGTATATGTTTGGAATATACAAGAGAATCAGAACCGAGTTTACAGGAGTTTTGACGGGAAAAAGTCTTAACTGGGGTGGAAGTCTAATACGTCCAGAAGCAACCGGATATGGTTCTGTATATTTTGCTTCGGAAATGCTTGCCACACAGAACAAAACTCTTGAAGGAAAAACATGTCTTGTCTCTGGTTCTGGTAATGTCGCTCAATATACTGCCCAGAAAATCCTTGAACTTGGCGGAAAAGTGGTTACACTCTCAGACTCTTCAGGTTATATCTATGATGAAGCAGGCATTACACCCGAGAAACTCAAGTATGTGATGATGCTCAAAAATATAAAACGAGGCAGAATCAGTGAGTATGCTGAGAAATATTCCAACGCGGTTTATACCCGTCTTGACGCATCTCAGTATCACAACCCGCTTTGGAATCACAAGGCAGATTGTGCTTTCCCATCTGCGACTCAGAATGAAATTAATGGTAAAGATGCTGAAAATCTGCTGAAAAACGGTGTCTATTTAGTCTCGGAAGGTTCAAACATGTCCACTACACCTGAAGGGGTGGATTTTTTCATTGACAAAAAGATTCTTTATGGACCCGGCAAAGCAGCCAACGCAGGAGGTGTATCTGTTTCAGGTCTTGAGATGACCCAGAACAGCATGAGGCTCAAATGGTCAAGAGAAGAGGTTGACACCAAACTCAAACAAATTATGAAAAGTATCCACAAGTCATGCGTGGATGCTGCACAAGAATATGGTACTCCAGGCAATTATGTGAATGGTGCCAATATTGCAGGCTTTGTTAAAGTGGCTGATGCCATGCTGGATCAAGGCTTAGTATAAGTTTCTAACAAGAATTATAGTTTTCCAGATAATTAAATTGGCAAGAGCAATGTAGGGGCAACCCTTTGTGGTTGCCCTTCAAAATTGAGAATATCAAAATATTTTTCTGGAAGTCTATAGTGTAAGTTTCTAAGGATAAATAATAATAATGACAATAAAAGATACTGCCACAAATGACAATAAACCTCAAAAAATTGGGGTTGTGGGAGCAGGAAGTTGGGGCACAGCTCTTGCCAATCTTCTGGCTGAAAAAGGATGTGAAGTGGATCTGTGGGCGTATGAACCAGAAGTGAAGCAAGATATTCTTGAGCATCGTGAGAACAGACTCTTTTTACCTGAAATAAAACTTTCTGGTAATATTGCTCCCACTAACGATCTTGAAAGCGTGGTCAGATCCAACAATATCCTTCTGATTGTGGTGCCATCACATACCATGCGGCAGATTGCCACTCGTATCAGTGAATTTATTTCTCCTGATACCATAGTAATCACCGCATCCAAAGGTATTGAAGATGGTACTTATCTCACTATGATGGGTGTTATCTGCGAATCTATTCCATGCTTGAATGAAAATCATATCGTTGTACTTTCAGGTCCGAGTTTCGCACAAGAAGTGGCACAGAAAGTCCCTACAGCTATCAGCGTAGCGTCAAAAAATATTGAGATTGCTACCCGTATTCAGCACATTTTTGCGACAGACTATTTCAGGATCTATGTAAATGATGACCCGATTGGTCTTGAAATCGGGGGGGCTGTGAAAAATGTTATTGCTATTGCGGCAGGATTTGTGGATGGCATGAATCTTGGTTTAAACACACGTGCTGCTCTTATAGCCCGTGGACTTGCCGAAATCCGGAGACTTGGCATGAAAATGGGTGCCAAGCCGCATACATTTGCCGGTCTTTCCGGTGTGGGAGATTTGATTTTGACCTGCACAGGAGATTTGAGCCGTAACTATACAGTTGGAAAACAGTTGGGACAGGGCATGACGATAGCAGCGATACAAGAAAAACGTCTGACTATCGCAGAAGGGGTCAGAAATACTAAATCTGTCTATAATCTTGCAAAAAAACTGGATATTGAACTGCCCATTATCAACGAAGTTTACAGAGCTCTTTATGAAAACAGCACTCCGGCCAATGCTATTGCACGACTGATGACAAGGCAGCTTGGGCATGAAACCAGCGAACTTGAGTAAAAACATAAGCAGCTTCGCTGCAATTATTGCAGGATTAAAATTCCTATACGAGAACAAAAAACAGCATGGGCATAAATGAAAAATGAACTACCCTCCTGAATACTATTTTTTTGATGCTCACTGCCATCTTCAAGAGCCTGAAATAATGTGGGACATTGAAGGAATGATGTCACGCTGGCATAATAACAGGGGAGGTACCCTTGTCTGCTGTGGCACAAAGGAGTCAGACTGGCAGGCTGTTGCAAATATTGCTTCGCAATATGACAATATCCTGCCATCTTTTGGAGTTCATCCATGGTTTGTAGAAAACATTTCAGAAAAATGGTTTGACACTCTGGATAGATATCTTGACACCAGATTTAACAACAGAACGCCTTTTATGGGTGAAATAGGACTTGATCATGTTCTTAAGGATATTGATCAGGAAAAGCAGGAGATAATCTTTAAAACCCAGATGGGAATGGCAAAAGAGCGGAAAATTCCAGTTTCAATACATGTACGTAAAGGCTGGGATACTTTTATTAAGATCCTCAAGCATATAGGTCCTCTGCAGGAAGGAGGATTGATTCACTCCTATTCCGGTTCTGCTGATATGGTTCCATTGCTTGAGAAACATGGTCTGCATATCTCTTTTTCCGGTTCAGTGACCCATCCTGCCAATAAAAAAGTTAAAAAGTCACTTAAAGCAGTTTCACCCCACAGGCTTCTGATAGAAACAGACTCTCCCGCTATTCTTCCACGCTATTTTACTTCCAAGGAATTTCAATCTAACGATAATTGTAGCAAAGCTTCTTATGTACCCATTCACGAAATTCAATCCAACAACATTACTTCTCAAGATTTTCAATCTAACAATATTTGCAACGAAGATGTTTGCATTGAGACTGATTTTGCCACCATTGAGACTGATTTTACTACAAAGTTTGTTCCATCGAAAAAAATCTATGATATGGGATGGAACGAACCTTGTAATATTTTGCTGGTTGCCCTTGCAGTATCTCAGATTCTTGAGACTACCCTGCCTAAGGTGGCAATCCAGACAGCCATAAATGGAAAAGAGCTTTTCCATTCCTAATTACAAATATGTTCCATATTAAAAACCTTTGTAAATTCTAATTTAACGGGAATTGACAGAGCTTTTCCATTCCTTATTTAACGAGAATTGACAGAGCGTTTCTATTCCTGATTTAAAGGCAGCCTGACAGACATTTTCACGGATTTATCCTTTTAATCGTTTTAATTCCTCAGCGATATCGCTGAGTCCCTGTTTTAAAAAAATAATTTTTTCCGGCATCTGGCTTGGATCACTGTTTTTCGCTTCTGTTTCAAGTTTTGCTGCTGTTTCAGAGAGTTCTGTCAAGCCAAGATTGCCAGATGCCCCTTTTATTGAATGAGCTGCCATGGACGCACCTTTGTAATTGCCTGCAGCCAGTTCTGTTTCAAAAGACTCAAGATCCGTAAACGAGACATCCACAAGCATTTCCAAAAGTTCAACAATATCTTCCTCTTCAACCCCAATATTTGATGCCATCTCTTTAAAATCCATTTTAGTAATCCTTAAATTCTTTAATATTATTTGTTAAATGTTGAATTTTTATCACATCGTAAGAAGTCGTTTTTTTGACTATTTTTAGTGAATATAAGATTAAATAAATTCCGATTATCCAAAAGATCGGAAATTAACTCTTTACGATTTTATAAATGCGATTTTGTTTAAAAAATGCCAAAAGAGCATACACAAATATTATAAAAAAATATATATTGCAATTGCTATTAAGAAATATGTATATGGGACATTAACAATTTAGATTTTTTAATATAAATCTGTAATGATCATGAGGATTACCACAAAAAAATAACTTATAATTATCATGCAAATTACCAAAAAAAACAACCCGTAATTATCATGAGGATTAGCAAAAAACCAACCTGTAAGTATCATGAAGATTAGCAAAAAAAGAATAAGGAGTAGTTAATATGGTAGAAATCAAGAAAAAAAGAACTTATAGCATCTCTTTGAAAACTTCTGTAGCATGCAGTATCATTGTTTTACTTCTATTGACAGTAAGCAGTCTTATTTCCATCAATATGCAGCTTTCCATGTCTAAATTGATTGTTTCTAATTTTGAACAATCCCAAAAAAAATCCCTTGAAGCTGACTCTTTAAAATTAGAGGAATCACTACTGAGCAATGTTCAGGTTAATACAGGGATATGCAGTAATATTACTCAAAATTTTATCTATAATTTTGATCAGAGCGGTCTTTCCGTACTTCTTGAAAATTATTTAAAAATGGATGGTATTATTGCAATAAAAGTGCTTGATGCAGAAGGCAAATCATTTGTGTCTGCATGGAAAAATCCTGAAATTGCTGTGGGCAGCACAATTCCTGATGATATGCAATTAGATGAAAATCTTTCAGTTGTGGGAGATGCAATTCATGAAAGTGAAAAAGTGGGAACTGTCAGGATGTATTATACAAGAGATCTTATCAGGCAAGATATTAATAAAAGACAGATGCAGACGGATCAGGCAATTGTCCAATTTAATGAGCTTTTTCATCTAAACATAAAACAATCGATTATTTCTCAGATTGAAATTCCTTGGAAGTAAAATAGCGTGGAAGAATAGCGGGAGAGTCTGTTTCTATCAGAAGCCTGTGGGGTGAAACTGCTTTAAGTGACTTTTTAACTTTTTTATTGGCAGGATGGGTCACT
>JADGBP010000184.1 GCA_015231395.1 Desulfamplus sp.
CAGACAAAAGTTGCGGTATCGTCTCTGGTTCATCCCCACCATAGAGAGATTATCAAAACTTATTTAGAGCCTTCGGGATACAATATGGTTGAACTTCCCGGCAAGCCGGACGGCACAACTGATTTATCTTCTCTTGATGCAATGGATGATATTGCCGCTGTTGCGGTTCAATCACCCAATTTTTTTGGATGCATTGAAAATCTTGGTAAAGTCAAAGAAGTTGCAGTAAAGAAAAACATATTTTTCATTACATCCTTTACTGAAGCACTTGCTTACGGCCTGTTGAAGAATCCCGGTCATTTTGGAGCTGATATTGTTGCAGGAGAAGGACAAAGTTTTGGTATTGCCCAATCTTTTGGAGGTCCTGGTCTTGGAATTTTGACCAGCAGCAAACAATATGTACGCGATCTACCTGGACGACTTGTCGGGCGGACAAAGGACAGACGTGGAGAAGACGGCTTTGTTCTAACACTTTCCACAAGAGAGCAACATATCAAACGGGAAAAGGCAAGTTCCAATATATGTTCCAATAATGGACTCAATGCCATGACTGCTGGTATTTATATGGCAACTGCGGGCAAGATTGGAATCAGAAAAATTGCCCAGTTAAACCATGACAAAGCCATGTTTCTCAAAATAAAACTTGAAGAATCGGGATTTAAAATTCCCTTTTCAACCCCGTTTTTTAACGAATTTGTGGCAAAGGCACCGGAGGGATTTGCTGCAAAAAGAGAATCTCTTAAAAAAATGGGTATTGTGGCAGGTCTCAATATCGAAAAATACTATCCAGCACTTAAAAATCACTATCTTTTTTGTGCCACTGAAGCTTTTTCAAAAGATGATATTGAGCTGCTTGCAAAGGAGGTGAAATGATGGAAGAACACGGGAAGAATGAAGAACTCAGGAAGAATGAAGAACTCAGGAAGAATGAAGAACTCAGGAAGAATGAAGAACTTAGGAAGAATGAAGAACTTAGGAAGAATGAAGAAAAGATTGCAGCCACATGCAGAGGTGGTGTCCAGATCTGCCATAATGCCCAGCAGACTGCGACCAGTGGCCTTATTTTTAAAGAGTTGTTTTTATGGGAAAAAAGCCGTGAAGGAAGATGTGCTATCTCTATTCCGACACAGGATGTCGAGCACTCTTTTCTTGATCCTGAACTTACAGGAGATGCTCCGGAATTGCCTCAATTAGGCGAACTGGATATTGTCCGCCACTATACTCGTCTTTCCCAGTGGAACTTTGGCGTGGACTCAGGCATGTATCCATTGGGTTCTTGCACCATGAAGTACAATCCCAAAATCAATGAAGTTCAAGCAGCTCGTCCTGGGTTTTCCGGTGCACATCCTCTTCTTGATGAAGATATGTGTCAAGGTGCTCTTGAGATGATGTACAATTTGGAGAAATATATTGCTGAAATAACAGGGATGGATGCAGTTACTCTTCAGCCCGCGGCTGGTGCTCATGGAGAGCTTGCGGGTATGCTTGCGATACATGCATACCATGCCAAAAAGGGACGCCAGAGATCTAAAATCATTATTCCAGATACTGCCCACGGCACAAATCCTGCCAGTGCTACCCTCTGTGGATATGAGTCTGTTAATATTCATTCAGGATTGGACGGGATTCTCACTCCTGAAGCTGTAGCGGCTGTCATGGACGAAGAAACTGCGGGTATCATGATCACCAATCCCAATACTCTGGGGCTTTTTGAGGAAAACCTCAAACAGATTGCACAAATAGTTCATGCCAAAGGTGGTCTTGTATATGGTGACGGTGCCAACATGAACGCCATAATGGGAATTGTAAAACCCGGTGAACTTGGCATTGACGTTATCCATCTCAATCTGCACAAAACATTTTCAACACCTCACGGCGGTGGTGGTCCTGGGTCTGGTCCTATTGCCGTGGTTAAAGCACTTGAACCATTTTTGCCTGTTCCAAGAGTAGAGAAAAAAGATGATCATTATACCCTGGTGCATGACAGACCGGATTCTATGGGAAGGCTCTTAACGTTTCACGGTCATTTTGGAATCATGGTGAGAGCTTACTCCTATATCCTCTCCATGGGTGCAAAAGGCTTGACTGATGTTAGCAAACTTGCGGTTCTTAATGCCAACTATATCAAGGAGAGTCTTAAAGCTTATTTTCATCTTCCTTATGACAGACCATGTATGCATGAGTGCGTATTTACAGATAAATTCCAGTCAGATAACGGAGTCATCACTCTTGATATGGCAAAACGAATTATGGATTACGGATTTCATCCCCCAACAGTCTATTTTCCGCTGGTTGTTCATGGGTCAATCATGATTGAGCCTACCGAAACAGAGTCAAAAGAGACCATTGACCAGTTCATTGATGCTTTTAAATCAGTGGCTCAGGAGGCAAAGGATAATCCAGGGATACTTAAATCTGCTCCCCATCTTGCCAAACTTTCACGGCTTGATGAGGTTTCTGCTGCCAGAAAACCGGTTCTTAGAGGATAAATCAAGATTCTGCGTGGCGATAGAGTAAATCAAAATTCTGTGTGACGATAGAGTAAATCTAAATTCTGCATGGAGGGCAAATTACAAACGCTGTGGAAATTATTGACTTAAACCTTATTGACTACATCAAAGCATTTGAGCTTCAAAAAAAGCTCGTCTCTGACAGAATCAATGGGGATATTGACCATGATGTCATTTTGATACTTGAGCATCCATCAGTCTTTACTCTTGGAAAACGGGGAGGAATGGAAAATCTTGTGGTGTCGGAAGAGTTCCTGAAATCAAGAAATATCGCCATAATTCAGACTGAGCGTGGAGGCAATATAACGTATCACGGACCAGGTCAGCTTGTACTCTATCCAATCGTAAATCTTAAACTCAGAAAAACAGGTGTGTCGGATTTTGTTCGTTGTTTAGAGGAGGTTATGATCAGGACAGCCTCAGATTTTGGAGTTACGGCGATAAGAGATGAGAGGAATCACGGCGTATGGGTAAACTCTTCACAACCCGGAAGAATTGCCGCAACAAAAACTGCAACAAGAGCTGGAATAGATGCCGAAACAAATATCGGAATAAGTGCTGGAATAAATACCGGAATAAATGTTGAAATAAATACCGGAATAAGTGCCAAACTTGGAAGTATCGGCTTGTCTGTCAAGCGTGGTGTCTCTTTTCATGGTCTTGCCCTTAATGTTAACCTTGACCTTACCCCTTTCAACTGGATTAACCCCTGCGGTATGGCAGGGGTCTGCATGACATCTCTTGAAAATGAAATCAAACATCCTCAAATTAAAGGTAATATCGATATTGGAATGGTAAAGGAGAAAATGTTGTGTCACTATATTGATGTTATTGATATTATTGATGTTATTGATGTTTGATTTCGGAGGAGTCAGGGAGACTCAATTCAGGGTGGGGTTGGGGAAATAGGTAAAGCACAGAGAAGTCGGTCAATAATACCAGAGTTGGTCAATAATATCGGAGGCGTTCAATGAAAAAGAGAATTTTATACGGCAATGCAAATTACGAGGAGATAATCAGTAAAAACGGTTATTTTGTAGATAAAACCCACTATATTGAAAAACTTGAAAACTTAAGCAATCCCGTATTTCTTCGCCCAAGACGTTTTGGTAAATCCCTCTGGTGCCGTATTTTAGAGTGCTACTACAACATCCGGCAAAAGGATGATTTTGAACGGCTTTTTGGTCATACCTATATCGGGAAAAATCCCACACCATTAAGAAACTCCTTTTTTGTTCTGCATCTTGATTTTTCGGTTGTTGATCCAAATGGAAATATTTCATATATTGAAAATAGTTTTAACCATATATGCAACACAGCGATTCAAAGCGTTCTCCGCCGCTATTCTCAATGGTTTAAAGACAAGTCCGTAAATTTGAAATTTGAAAATAGTGCCGCACAGAATATTAATGATATTTTGGCACTCATATCTGATTTTGATCTCCCCCGCCTTTACATTATAATTGATGAATACGACAATTTTGCGAATCAGCTCATCATTGCAAGAGACGACAAACTCTACCGCGAACTTACAGCAGATGACGGATTTCTTAAAACCTTCTTCAAAATTCTCAAAGAGGGGCGTAAAACCGGAGCAATCAGCAATGTTTTCATTACAGGGGTTCTGCCTATTACCATGGATGAACTGGCATCTGGTTTTAATATCGCACAGTTCATTAGCCTGGAACCTGATTTTGAAGCAATGTTAGGATTTACGCAGACTGAAACAGATATACTCCTGGATGAAATTTATCTTGATTATGAGATTGAACCATCTACACGTAAACAGATAGGAGAGCTTATCAAAACCCACTACAATGGATACTGTTTTACAAATTGCAATAGTGAACCTCTATATAATTCTACAATGCTGCTCTATTTTCTTTATTGGTTCTGCAATTATAAAAATATTCCCAAACATCTGACAGACCTGAATTTGAGAACTGATCTGTCATGGATACGCAGGCTTACCGGTTCAAATCCTAATTGCACTGAAGAGTTTGTAAATCAGCTTACGATTAACAATGCCATTCGTTATGATGACAGATTCCTTGTAACAAAGTTTGATATGCACCAATTTTTTCATAAAGATTTTTTTCCAGTTTCGTTCTTTTACTTAGGAATGCTTACCCGTTATGATGACTTCTACCTGAAACTGCCAAACTTAAACATGCGTCAGATTTTTGTTGAGTACTTTAACGAGCTTCACAGGATTGACGTATCAACAAAGTACGCTGAGATGATGCAGGGATTCATCGACACTCTAAATATTTATCAATTGTTTGAAGACTACTGGAGTCTTTACGTATCGCAACTGCCAGAGGCGATATTTCAGAAGATGAACGAAAATTTTTATAGAACCACATTTTTTGAGCTTTGCAGCCGTTATCTATCTTCTTGGTTTACGTTTAATGTTGAGAGATCATACCCCCAAGGCAGAAGCGATTTAGAGTTTGTGGGCAAATATCACGAGAGGTTTGCGGGAGTTAGAATTGTTATTGAGTTTAAGTACTTCTCAAATGCCGAGCTAAAAAAGATGCAAAAAACGATTAAAAATTTTGAATTAAGAAAAGAGGATACTGTGCAAATTGCGGGCTATGTTCAGGGGTTAAAAGCAGAGTATCCATTGAGCGAATATCCAAATATAAAAATATCTCAATATGTTATCTACTGTTTTGGCAACAAAGGCTTTAGGGTGTTTGAGGTGTAGCAAAAATATTCTAATTTAGCCCATACTCCGATTCTGACACCAAATATAAAGGATTAAAAATAAATGTTCAATTTCCCCAACTACACCACCACAACCCATCTTAACGATGGCAGCTACTCAACCGTTTATCGCTT
>JADGBP010000185.1 GCA_015231395.1 Desulfamplus sp.
TGAATGTTTTCATTACGCAACTGAATATCTGCAACCGGCAACTGGAGATTGACATGAAAGGTAGTTCCCTTTCCCGATGTACTATCCACACTGATAATGCCGCCCATCATTTCAACCAGCCGTCTGGGTATGGCAATTGTCAAAAAAATCATTACTGCTCATGGTGGAAATATTGACTTTGAAACCGAATCTGGCAAAGGCACAAGCTTTACAATATTTCTTCCTAAATCCACATCTGTTTCAGATAATTTTTCACTACAGGAAAACAGATCTTTTCCAGATGCCCTTGCATTGCAGGAGAACAAATCTTGTCCAGACCCCCTTTCATTGCAGGAAAAATTATCTGTAAATAATGAGAATAATCAGAAAATATGTCAATCCGATATAAACGGTTTTACGAAAGTTTTAAAAATCCTTATGGCTGAAGACAACAAATTGAACCAGAAATTAATCGGGAAGTATCTGGATAAAATGGGACATTGCGTGGATATCGTTAGCAATGGAAAAGAAGCAGTCACTGCCTTGACAAATAATCAATATGACATGGTTCTCATGGATATCCAGATGCCAGAAATGGATGGACTGTCGGCAACTCGGGTTATTCGAGATATTTCATCTCCTGTTCTTGACCATAATATTCTCATTATGGCGATGACCGGACACAATCTTCAGGAAGAGATTGATAAATGTATGGATGCAGGAATGAATGCTCACATCGCAAAACCCATCAAGCAGACAGAGCTTGCTAAAAGAATTGCAGATTTGACAGGAAGTTTCAAAATATAGTTATTTTGATTTTTATAAATCATATCAAATAGTTAAAATTAAAAACTACAGGAAAAGAACATATGACCCAACTTATTTACCAGCAACTCGCATACCATATTGACAAGCTTCCTGGAGGATTCCCATCTACAGAAACAGGGGTGGAGTTAAGAATACTGAAACAGCTTTTTACTCCAGAAGAAGCACAGCTCACACTTAATTTAACAATAATTCCTGAGCCTGTAAGGGTAATCGCCGCAAGAGCGATGATACCTATTCCCATTGCCGAAAAAATGCTCAAGGAACTTGCCTTTAAAGGCTGTATAATCAGCGTGCAACTGGATATCATGATTAAGAGCACATTGCCGCTTTTGCCAAAATGGCTCAAACGAAAAGCCCTGTTTGGTAATATCCGTGAGGATGAACAGATGCTTTATTCCGCGTGCAGCTTTGTAATCGGGATCTGGGAATTTCATTTGAATAACATGACACCTGAGCTGGCAAGGGATATGAATGAATATATGCCTTACCTCATAAATGACTGGATTAAATATCCACAATTGAGAACAATCCCAATTGGAGCCAGTCTTGATTCAAGTCTCAAGGTATTTTCTTATGAAAATGCACGGGAACTCATTCAAAAACAGAAGCATATACTTATTGCCAAATGTGTCTGCCGCGTTGAGGCAGAAGTTTCAGGACATAAATGCAAATTTCCAATGGAAACCTGTTTTGTATTTGGAATCGCAGCGGATTATTATGAACGCAACAAATTAGGACGGATGATTGATCAGGCAGAAGCATTAGAAATACTCAAAAAAGTGGAAAAAGCAGGACTTGTACTGCAACCGTCCAACTCACAGGAAGTTTTAAATATATGCTGCTGCTGTGGCTGCTGCTGCGGAGTTCTTAAAAACATAAAAAAGTTGCCTGCCCCTGCTCAATACATACCATCAGCTTTCATGAACACCCTTGACAGTGAAGCTTGCAACGGATGCGGTATTTGCGTTAAACGCTGCCAGATGAATGCACTGTCACTGGTTGGAAGCAAAAATGCACTGTCACTGGTGGGCGGCAAAAATGCATTGTCACAGGAGATCAAGAACGAGGAAAAGGATAGCAAGGGTAAAGATAGCAAGGATAACAAAGGCAAAGATAGCAAGAAAGCTGTTCTGGATACAAGCCGGTGTATCGGCTGCGGAGGATGTGTGCCTACCTGTCCCACCAAGGCAATGCAACTTGTCAGAAAACCTGAAACAGACTATTTAAAACCATCAAAAAATACTATTTCAACCACTTATATGCAGTCTCAGACTAAAGGTAAAATTAACCCGATTAACATGTTAAAATTATGTTTGGATTCATGGTATGACCGATATACTGCGAAATAAGCTACAAATAAGAAATAAGCGGTTTTGCATTGATTATTGTTGGATTGAAATTTCTGGATAATGAAATTCCTGAATAAGGATAATAACAAAAAATGGAGCGTCAGAAAAAATGGAAAAAATGCTTGAAAACAAAATTGCTATTATAACCGGTTCCGGCAGAGGTATTGGCAAGGCTGCCGCTTTGATGCTTGCAAAATCAGGTGCAAAAGTTGTTGTCAGTGACATCGATCCTGAACCGGCACAAGAGACAGTATCAGAAATTAAAAATGCAGGCGGAGAGGCTGTTGCCCATGTCGGCGATATAACAGAAGATAGTTTTGCCAAGAACATTATCAACACTGCTATTGAAAATTGGGGTGGGCTTCACATCATTATTAACAATGCCGGATTTACCTGGGATTCCATGATCCACAAAATGACAGATAAGCAGTGGGATACCATTATGGATCTACACCTTAAAGCACCTTTTAGAATTATCCGTGCTGCAAAACCGTGGTTCTGTGATTCTGCGAAAAAAGAGATTGAGCAAAAAGGAAAGGCTGTGGCAAGAAAAATCATAAATATATCTTCCATTTCAGGCACTACGGGCAATGCTGGGCAGGCAAACTACTCCGCAGCCAAATCAGGCATGATAGGATTGACCAAAACTATCAGCAAGGAGTGGGGTAGATACAATGTTCAGTGCAATGCCATTGCCTTTGGAGCAATTGAAACTCGTTTGTCCGCTCCAAAAGAAGAAGGGGCATCCATGGAAAAAGATGGGGAGATAATCTCCCTTGGAATACCAAAGCAGATAAGAGAGATAGCAACCATGATGATTCCTCTTGGAAGATTAGGCACTCCTGAAGAGGCAGCAGGTTCTATTTTCTTTTTAGCTTCTCCACTGTCTGATTATGTAAGTGGTGAAGTTCTTACCGTATCTGGTGGTTTATAGATTTTTTGTCATCTGCCCTGAATAAATTGGCAAAACCCTTAAAATTCCTATCCCCGCCGCAAGCGGACGAGGTATTTGCTTTGCAATAAAAATAAGATATAAAGGAGATAATCATATAACGAAAAAATGAGGCAATCATATATGACAGAACGTAAAAGAATTTTGTTGTTGATTATGATCATGACCTTTTCATCACTCATGATTACAGGGATAACTGTAACTATTTTATATCACACATCTATTATTGATATAACTGGGATTCATGAATTTTTTATAAAAGCCGGATTAATTGCCGGAATATTTACTATCCTGTTTGTGGTATCAGGTGTATTTTTGTTTTTCAGAATAACTGAGCCTCTGATCAAAAAATTCAAAGAACGGTCTGCACAGCTTGAAGAACAGACAGTACAACTTCAAAAACAGACAGTACAACTTCAAGAACAGAAACAACAGCTTGAAGATCAGGCGGAACAGATTTTAGAGAGGTCTACCCGACTTGAAATTATAAATAAGGAGTTAAGACAGGAAATCACTGAACGGCAATATTTAGAGGATACTCTTCGTAAGAGCAAAGAGCGTTACCGCTCAATTTACAATAATACCCCTGTGATGCTTCACTCAATCAACGATGCGGGAATACTGGTAACCGTCAGCAATTACTGGCTTGATGTTATGGGCTATAAGCGGCATGAGGTAATAGGACGACATCTTACAGATTTTCTTACAGAAAAATCAAGCTCGTATGCCAACCAGATATCCCTTCCCCAATTTTTTAAGAACGGTTACGTTAAAGATATTTCCTACCAGTTTGTTAAAAGCAACGGCGAAATCATGGAGACTCTTCTTTCCGCAATATCGGAAACTGATGAAGATGGAAAATTTGTTAGGTCTCTTGGTGTTGTACAAGACATTACAGAAATCAAAAATATCACAGGGTATCTTATGAATAGCCAGAGACGGCTTTCAAATGTGCTGGAGATATTGCCGGTTGGTGTATGGATTATAGAAAAAAATGGCACTATCTCCTATGGAAACAAGATGGGACAGACAATCTGGGCGGGAATCCAACACATCGGTCCAGAAGATTATGGTAAATACAAAGCATGGCGAGCAGACACAGGTACGTTGCTCAAGCCAGAGGATTGGGGGGCTTACCGAGCTTTCACCAAAGGAGAGGTCTGTTCTGAAGAGGAACTTGAAATTGAGTCTTTTGATGGTATCCGCAAGACCATTCTCAACTGGGCAATACCTATTATGGGGATGAATAATGAAATCAAGGGAGCAGTTGTTGTAAATCAGGATATCACTGACCGCAGGCAAATGGAAAAAGAGCTTGAACAAGCTAAAGAGGTGGCGGAATCTGCCAATCTGAGTAAAAGCAAGTTTCTTGCAGTCATGAGCCATGAAATCCGTACTCCCATGAACGGGGTTATTGGTCTGACAGATCTGCTTCTGACAACCACTCTGACAGAACTCCAGAAAAATTACCTTGGACACCTGAGATACTCTGCCTATGGTCTTCTCGATATTATAAACGACATTCTGGACATATCGAAAATTGAAGCAGGTAAAATGGAACTTGAGAATATAGAGTTCAATCTTGGAGATATGGTTCACAAGGTTGTCTTTATGATGAGCCACAAAGCCAGCGAAAAAGGAATTGTCCTGCTTACAGAAATTGAACCTGATATTCCTGAAGTCTTTATTGGAGATCCGGTCAGAATTCGTCAGGTAATATTGAATCTGGTCAGTAATGCGATGAAATTTACAGAAAATGGTAATGTTACGGTTTCTGTCATAAAAGCGGGCAATCAATATAGACAGAATGAGGACGATCTACAAGGAAAACCAGACGGAAATCAAAACGAACAGAATGACCAGAAGAGAGAATCGGATGGAAATCAGGACGCGCAGAATGACCAGAAGAGAGAATCGGATGGAAATCAGGACGGGCAAAATCTTCAGAGGGCAGAACCGGACATAAATCAAGACGGACAAAAATTATTACCACTTACCATTTCCGTGAAAGATACAGGCATCGGCATTCCTGAAAACAAGCTTGATATCATTTTTGAAAATTTCACTCAGACCGATGATTTCACAACCCGGCAATATGGAGGTACAGGTTTAGGGCTTGCCATATCCAGACGGCTGGTTGAAATGATGGGCGGCATTATCAGTGTGGATAGTACATCGGGAAAGGGAACTACCTTTCATGTCAATCTCCAGTTGCCGGTTGCAGATATTCAGT
>JADGBP010000186.1 GCA_015231395.1 Desulfamplus sp.
AGATAATGCGTGTAAATTATGAGTATAGTTTTCCAGATAATTAAATTGGCAAAAAATATTTTTTGGAACTCTGTCGCCGTGGGGCTAAAGCCCTCGGCTAACTCATAAAGGAAGCCCTCTTAAGAGGCGTGTAAAATTGTGGAAGAGGAGGCAGAAAACTGCCGTCTTATTGGTGAGCATGGCTATGCGTTGATCAAAGAGATAAGCCTCAAAAAAGGGGGCGCACCGGTCAATATTCTGACCCACTGCAATGCCGGATGGCTTGCAACAATTGAGTATGGAACCGCAACTGCTCCAATCTATACAGCTTTTGACAAAAATATTGATCTTCATGTATGGGTAGATGAAACCCGCCCTCTGAATCAAGGTGCCCGCCTTACAGCTTGGGAACTTGGCAAGCATGGCATACAGCATACTGTAATTACAGATAATGCCGGAGGACACCTCATGCAGCATGGTATGGTGGATCTGGTGATTGTAGGGACAGACCGAACTACAAGAACTGGAGATGTAGCCAACAAAATAGGGACATACCTTAAAGCACTGGCTGCAAAGGATAATGGGGTTCCCTTTTATGTGGCACTTCCATCAAGTACCTTTGACTGGAATTTAAGAGACGGTATAAAAGATATTCCAATTGAGGAACGTGATCCAGATGAGATTCGTTATATTCAGGGTCTTGACACTAATGGCAACCTTTTATCTGTTTTGGTTCCACCAAAGGATAGCTGTGCTGCCAACCATGCTTTTGATGTCACACCGGCAAGGCTTATAACTGGATTTATCACGGAACGAGGAATCTGCAAAGCTTCAGAGGAATCCATCCTTTCGATGTTTCCTGAATATTTATAGATAGGGTAAGTCAAGCACCTGCTTGTCAAGCTATTTTGAATTAACGTTAATTCATTATTCATGGATTTCAATCCAGCAATAAGTTGCAGTGAAGCTGCTTATGCTTCATGTTCCGCTAATTCACGGTAATATATAGCTTCCTCTGTTTTTCCTCTCTTGAGGCATCCCTGGCTGTAGATGGCACATTTTTCATGGAGCACCCTGAGAGCCGCTTCTCTCTGGGCACTGGTCAGGATTATATTCGGAATCTTGGCAAGCGTATTGCTGGAAGAGTCGGTTCTGGTTGAAATACTACTAAATGTATTGCTGGCAGTTTTGGTTTTAAGTAGCTTTTGATCGGTTTCAAGTAGATTCTGATCTATTTCCAGCAATTTTTTAATGGAGAAAATTCTGTATTTGTCCAGTGAATGGCTGGCTGAAAGCTGGTCGTTATGCCCGCCATTTTTAACGATGCAGGGTTTATCCACAAGCCATATAGGCATATCTGTTGATGTACGCAGCCAGAGATCATAATCTTCACATGCCGGAAGGGTCTCATCAAAAAAACCTTTTATATCAAAAAATTCTCGTCTCATCATCACTGCTGAAGGACTGACAAGGCACAAATGAAGAGATTGCTCAAAGATCATGCCGGACAGCTTCTTGTGTTTATATTTTGGATTGACCCGTTTTCCGTTGCGAATCCATATCTCTTCGGTCTGACAGATCATGGTCTGAGGATTTTTTTCAAAAAATTCCATCTGACATGATAGCTTGTGCGGCATCCACAGATCATCTGAATCCAGAAAAGCTATAAATGCCCCGGAACTTTGCCGGATTCCAAGGTTTCTGGCGGCACTTACTCCCTTGTTTTCCTGTTTCAGCAGTGTAATAAGTCCCTGTTCTTTAAATGGTTTTAGTATCTCATGGGTGTTGTCAGTTGAACCGTCATCAACCACGATTATCTCAACCAAAGGATTAATATTGCTTTTTAGAAGACCAGCAATTTTTACGAGACCATCAACATTATAATTTCTTTCAGATGAGGCATTATAGTGATCAGATAAAGTATCAACCTGCCCAGATAAAGTGTAATCCTGATTAGATGAAATATCATTATGAGCAGATAAAATATAATCCTGTTCAAGAACAGATATTACTGCATCGCCAATGCACCATCCACGGTTAAAGGTGGGAATGATTACGCTAATCTTTTCTGGCATTGATTTTTCCATTTTTTCGTTAAATTTTTTTTATTCATGCTTTGTTAGCGTTGCTAATGCGTTGTTCATCTATTACTTGACTTGAATTCCCAAATCAACTATTAAATCTCAAATAATAGTTGGACTAAATAATATTTTATGAATTGCATTCAGTGAAAATATCCTTAAGTGAAAATGTCCTTAAAAATCAACATATGGTCAATTGACAATATGGGTTTCACAGAAAATCCCTTTGCAATGGATATTTTTGTTGAAACCTGAAATAACTAAGAGGAGTTTATGGCAAGACTTAAACTGAAGGAACATGTAATCAACCGAGACTGGTGCAAAGGATGCGGAATCTGTGTCCATTTTTGCCCCAAAAAAGTTCTTGAGCTTGATTCCCAAGAAAAAGTTGTTGCGGTGAGACCCGAAGATTGCATTTGTTGCAAACTTTGTGAACTGCGGTGCCCTGATCTTGCAATTGATGTGCTTATAGAGCAGGGAAACGAAGTGGTAACAGACGAGTCTGGTCGTATGCTAACAGAGCAGTCAGACCAGGTGTTAACAGAGCAGTCAGGCCAGGTGCTAACAGACGAGTCAGGCCAGGTGCTAACAGACGAGTCAGGCCATGTGCTAACAGAGCAGTCAGGCCAGGGTGAGTGAAAATGACAAATATCAATAGCAATAATATCAAGTTTATCCAGGGAAATGAGGCATGTGTTGAGGGTGCCCTCTATGCGGGGATTGATTTTTTTGCGGGTTATCCCATCACCCCTTCTACGGAAGTGGCGGAACTGCTGTCAAAAAAATTGCCGGAAAAAGGTGGTAAATTTATACAGATGGAGGATGAAATTGCCTCTATGTGTGCAATTATCGGTGCATCTCTGACAGGCCACAAGGTTATGACCGCCACAAGCGGCCCCGGATTTTCGCTAAAACAAGAGGCTCTTGGCTACGCCTGCATGGCAGAGATTCCATGTGTCATTGTAAACGTGCAAAGAGGGGGGCCATCAACAGGCAACCCAACCCATGTAAGTCAGGGAGATGTTAATCAGGCACGATGGGGAACTCACGGCGACCACGCCATTATTGCCCTGACCGCGTCCAACCATCAAGATGTGTTTGAAGTGACAGTGGATGCGTTTAATCTTGCAGAGACATACCGGACACCGGTAATACTTCTGTTTGATGAGGTTGTAGGACATATGAGAGAAAAACTTGTTATTCCTGAAAAAGGTGCGATTCCTCTGGTTGACCGGTTGAGAACTTCGGTTCGCAAGGGAGTGGATTATCACCCCTATCTTCCCAGAGAGGACGGTCGCCTTCCCATGTCAGATTTTGGAGCAGAACATCGTTATAATGTAACAGGTCTTTTTCATGACATGTGGGGATTTCCTTCCAACAACCCTAAAGTGGTGAGGGAGCTTCTTCATCACCTTGTAGATAAAATTGAAAATAACACACATGCCATAACAAGATATAAAGAGCATTATCTTGAAGGTGCGGAGTATATATTGATATCCTATGGATCGTCCGCCCGTTCTGCCATTCACATGGCAAATAATCGGCGGGAACGCGGAGAAAAGGTGGGCGTACTCGAACTTCAATCCATCTGGCCGTTTCCAGAAGCTATGGTTAGGGAAAAATGTGCCGGAGCTAAGGCAATAATTGTGGTGGAGATGAATATGGGGCAGGTTATGAAAGAGGTAAAAGCATGTGTTGATGAGCCATCAAGGGTTTTTCTTGCCAACAGAATTGACAACAAACTGATAACACCAACCAACATAAAAACACTCCTTCGGATACTTCAGGGAAGGGGGGTATAAAAATGGCAATAAAAGATTACATACGGCAGCGATATTTTCCCCAAATGTGGTGTCCGGGATGCGGACACGGTATTATTCTCAACGCCCTGTTAAGGGCAGTGGATGAACTGGGGCTTGATAAAAACAATATTGTAATGACATCAGGTATTGGCTGTTCAGCACGAATTTCCGGTTACGTGGATTTCCATTCCCTGCACACCCTTCATGGAAGAGCACTGGCATTTGCAACTGGAGTAAAGCTTAGCAAACCTGAGCTTACGCTTCTTGTGCCAATGGGTGATGGAGATGC
The DNA here is from genome assembly GCA_015231395.1 of Desulfamplus sp. GTDB lineage: Bacteria > Desulfobacterota > Desulfobacteria > Desulfobacterales > Desulfobacteraceae > Desulfamplus. Next base: position 4,152 of record JADGBP010000186.1, read on the forward strand.
CCTGGCAATTGGCGGTAACCATTTTATTCATTCTGCAAGACGCAATATCGACATGACTGCCATTGTTATGAATAATCGTATTTACGGGATGACAGGTGGTCAGTATTCTCCACTTTCCGGCCCTGGCAAAAAGGCAACAACTGCCCCCTATACCACCATTGACAAGGATTTTGATGTGGTGAAGTTGTCTGTAGCCGCAGGGGCAACATTTGTGGCAAGAAGTACAGCCTATCATGTGCTGGAATGTATTGATTTTCTCAAGAAAGCCATTAATCACAAGGGCTTTTCCGTGGTTGAGATACTTTCCCAGTGGCCCTACGTACTATGGACGGAAAAACAAAGAAGGTGGTGCGGTTGAGATGATGGAGTTCCAGAAAAACACGACCGCGAAACTTGGCTCCAAGGCTTTGGAAAAAGATCCTGCACTGATCCCAAGGGGTATTTTTGTGGACATTGACGCACCTGAATATTGTGAGGAATATGACAAAATAGTTGAAAGAGCCATGAAAGGCAACCTGAAAATTGAGCCTAACCGCACTTTTAGAACCGAAGCCAACCAGACTTGCATAACGCCATGAGAGTTTGCGTCAGCTATTTTAAGGCGGACAGCAATGTTGACCGGGCAAGCAAAATCATCAACCACATGAGACAGTTTGCCAGAAAATCTGATATGGAGTTTGAGAAGGTTCAGGTAAATGATGTCTTAAAAAATGCTTTTGAAATATTCAGCCAGCAGTTGAAATTAAGCGAGATTGAGGTTGTGTGGAATCTTCAATAAAATTTACCTCTTATCAAAGCTGACCCGAGCCGTTTGGAACAAGTTTTTATAAATCTTTTGTTAAATGCAAGAGATGCGATTGAAGATGCTGACCAAGCTCTTAAGAATTTTAGGTAAATATCATCTGACAAAAAAAAAATATATATATGAGAACGATAGCGATAATAAAAATAGATATAATATTCAAAATATGTGTAAGAGGATTAGCTTAAAAACCAACTGCAATAGTAACAATGTAGTTGTTGAGGTCTCTGATACTGGAAATGGCATGCCTAAACATCTGATAAATAAAATATTTGAACCTTTTTTCACAACTAAGGAGGTGGATAAAGGAACGGGTTTAGGCTTATCAATAAGCTATGGAATTATAA
>JADGBP010000187.1 GCA_015231395.1 Desulfamplus sp.
AATTCAACCGATGATAATTCAACCGATATTTCATAAACTGACATTTCAAATTCAATCGGCAGAAGTGTTAAAAAACATAAGTCTCACATTAAGGAATCTTTAATCTTTCATTCAATACCTTCGCCATTTTTGTTCTTATTCAGAAATGTGCAATTTGAATACTACCTTGTTTTTCAGGGTCGTATTGAATATAATGAGTATTTAATTCTACTTTGTTAGGTTTTATTTTACCGTGAAAACACATTTTTGATTTTCATGATCCGGGGGTGGCAGAAACCTGATCATGAGCGTTTACCATGAAAACACATTTGAGTTTTCATGGACGGGGTTGGCAGAAGCTCTGCCATAAGCGTTTAATATATTTCTGGAATTTATTATGGTTTCATCGAAAAAAATTTGCAACATTCTTGTAAATGCAGGTGTCATATCTATTGCTCAGGCAAAAAACGCCCTGCAGAAGGAAAATATCACAAGAGACAGAATTAATCTTGAGCGGGAAAAGAAAAAGGCAATCTCAGGCAATTTAAATATCGTGGATATCCCTATTAACTTTATAGATATACTGCTTGCCCTTCAGGTCAGAAAAATTGATAATCCTGAACTTCCAGTGGAAGAAGATATCATTTATGAAACCGTTGCCAATGCTCTGAATATTCCATATAGAAAAATTGATCCACTTAAACTTGACCTCAATTTGGTCACAAGAACTATACCCAGATCTTTTGCTATGAAACATTTGCTGCTTCCTCTGGAGATGAATGAGGGTCGTCTGGTTATAGCAACCATTGATCCTTTTAACCATGAAGCACTTGCAGATGTTGAACGAGTAAGCAATTTCAAGGTCATTCCGGTAGTAAGTTCAAAATCTGATATCAAAAAGATGATTTCAGAATGCTTTGGTTTCAAGCACTCCATAAGTGCGGCTGAAGACCAGTTTTCTGCCAAAGGTGTTGATCTTGGCAACTTTGAGCAGTATGTTCGTCTTACGTCATCTGATGAAGTTCCTTCAACAGATCAACATATTGTCAATGCAGTAAACCATCTTTTTTCATACTCCTTTGAGCAGCGGGCAAGTGATATTCATATCGAACCCAAAAGGGAGACTTCTATTGTCAGAATGAGAATTGACGGGGTACTTCATACTGTTTATAAACTTCCCAAAAAGGTTCATAATGCTGTTATAAGCAGAATAAAAACCTTGTCTGGTCTTAATATGGCGGAAAAACGCAGACCTCAGGATGGCCGAATCAAAACAGAAAAAGATGGGGTAGAGGTAGAAATACGCGTTTCAAGTATTCCGGTCGCCTTTGGTGAAAAAGTGGTCATGAGGATTATGGATCCAGCGGTACTGTTTCAGAATCTTGAATATCTTGGATTTGAAGATGATGACTACAACAAGTATACAAAGCTCATAGCAATGCCTCACGGCATTATTCTGGTAACAGGTCCCACAGGAAGCGGTAAATCCACAACTCTCTATTCAACTTTGAGATTGCTCTCTTCTCCGGAGGTCAATATTACCACCATTGAAGATCCAATTGAGATGATTCATGAGGACTTTAATCAGATTGCGGTTCAGTCGGCAATAGATGTTACCTTTGCCACTATATTGAGAAACATTCTTCGTCAAGATCCTGATATAATAATGGTTGGTGAGATAAGGGATCTCCAGACCGCCCAGAGTGCTATTCAAGCAGCATTAACTGGGCATCTGGTACTGTCCACTCTGCATACTAATGATGCTGTCTCTTCCGTGACCCGTCTTCTGGATCTTGGTATTCCGCCATTTCTGGTACATTCTTCGTTAATCGGTATTATTGCCCAGAGACTTGTAAGAACTATCTGTCCCTTTTGTTCAGAAATCTTTGAAATGAATATCAGTGAAATAAATGCAATGGGGTTCAATATAAGTCATGGCGATAATATGAAACGGAGTGACAACGTGACTCCTGATACCAGTCCGACCCATAATGGAAATCTCACACATAATGGCGGTCTTACCAATCACGGTTCGACTCATAATGGGAATCTCATAGATAATGGTAGTCTGACCAATAATGGCAATTCCGCCAATAATGTTAATCTGACCCATAATGGCAATTCTGCACAGAATGGCACTCCGACCAATAACAGTCCGACACATAATGGCAGAATGAGATATAATATCAACGTAGCCAACAAGGGGAATATAAACCATAATGGTGGCGGCAATACGGACATCAAAGACGATACTGCTGACAATTCCAGCATTACCCTGAAACGGGGAAAGGGATGTGTCCAGTGCAGATACACAGGTTATAAAGGGCGAAAAGCTGTTTTTGAGGTTTTGCCATATTCGGAAAGTCTGAAAAAAATGACCTCGGCTAATGTAAATATTTCTGATTTGAGAAAACAGGCAGAAATTGAGGGATTTGTCTCTTTGCGGGAAAGAGCGATTACAAAGATGATAAATGGCGAGACTACCTATCAGGAAGTTTTGAAGGTAACATGGGAGAATCATTAAGCAATTATAATCCGAAGGTGACATGGGAGAACCATTAAATAATTATGAAGAGAATAGCAGATTTTTTATTTGAAACCAATATGTTAAAAGAGCTAACCCGCACTGGATATGCCTTCCTCGGTGCCGGCAGAGAAACCGTTGCGGAACATTCATTTATGACAGCCATGATCTGTTTTGCCATCTCCAGAATTGAATCAGGCATTGATACTGAAAAGCTTATTACCATGGCACTCATACATGATATTCCAGAAGCAAGAACTGGCGATATGAACTATGTTCAAAAAAAATATGTCACTGTTCTGGAGATAAAGGCTTCCGAAGATATGGCAGATGGTCTGCCCTTTGGCAAGGAAATGCTTTCTCTTTTGAAAGAGTTCAATGATGCCGAAACCCGTGAAGCAATGCTGGCAAGAGATGCGGATCAGCTCTCATTCATAATTGAGCTAAAAAAATATCATGATACAGGTGAAAAATCACCGGCAAAATGGTTGCCTTTTATTATTGAGAGACTAAAAACAGATACCGGAAAAAAACTTGCCCAGAGTATCATGGATTCAAAGTGGGATGACTGGTGGTTTAGTGATTACTCTGAATAAGCCAGGAATAAGCTAACTGAATCTGGCGATTTGGACACTCCACCCCAAATCTAACGACAAAAAAATCAGGGGAAAAGGCGGTCTGAGCAGAAGTTAAGGGGGCACCTTTGACAGATACATGAATCCGGTTCATTTATTAATCATATCAAATATTTTAGAATGAATTTATCATTAACTTTATTAATAATTATTAAGGAAATTAATGCACTCATCTATTGACAAAAGAAAACCCTGCCTGTAAATATCCTAATGCTAAAAGAGATGGTTTAATCTCAAATATGCTCTTACAGTATGCTTCTAAAATACGACTTGTTTTTTCAAAATGTTATAGGCTTTCTCATGTGATCCCGACAAAGTGATCATAATTTATTATATTTTTCATTATATTTAACCCGCAACCATTATAAATATCTATCCAGAAGGAGGTAAAAGTGGGATTTGACATAACTAAAGAATCCTATGCCGGTGCCATTAAAGGAATCACCATTGGAAAAGGTGACAAGGCTTTAACTATTGGTGCCGAAACATGTTATCCCTTTTATCAGTTTGAAGGTAACATGCCAAATAAACCCGTCATCGCAATGGAAATCTGGGATATTGAACCCCAGGAGTGGCCAGCGGCGGCACTGGCTCCATTTAAGGATGTTGTATCAGATCCAGCGGCTTGGGCTAAAAAATGCGTGGAAGAATTTGGAGCACAAATCATTGTACTTCAATTAAAAAGTGTTGATCCAAATGATAAGAACGCAACTCCTGAAGAAGCATCTGCCACTGTAAAAAAAGTTCTTGCTGCCATCAAGGTACCCCTTATTGTGTGGGGATGTGCATCTCCTGCCAAAGACGACGCGGTTTTGAAAAAGATTGCGGAAGATTGCCAGGGAGAAAATCTTATTTTAGGCCCTGTTGAAGAGAAAAATTACAAAGGCATTGGTGCCGCTGCAATGGGCTATGGTCATTCTGTAATTTCATCATCTCCGATAGATGTCAACCTTGCCAAACAGGTTAACATTCTTCTTGAGAATCTTGGTGTTCCACTGACTAAAGTCATAGTGGATCCTACTACGGGTGGTTTAGGATATGGTATGGAATACACCTATTCTGTCATGGAACGTCTTACCATGGCTGCCATGACCCAGGGAGATGACAAGCTTCAGAATCCTCTCATAAATAACCTTGCCAATGAAATTTGGAAATGCAAAGAAGCCAAGCAGACCGTAGCTGATGCTCCTGAGCTTGGTGATCCTGAAAGACGTGCAATCATGATGGAAGCGGTTGGTGCGGTTTCCTATTTTCTTGCTGGCTCAAACATAATGATCATGCGTCATCCAGAAGCTGTTAAACTTGCCAAATCCTTTGTTGATCTAATCTCAAATGGTGGTTCTGCATTAGATGTAGCTCCTATCACCAAACGACTTGATGATGTGGAAATAGACTTTGCAGCTCTTGCTCCTTCACCCAATCTTACCATTGCTGAAGAGGCAAAAGGTGCTGCTCCTGCTAAAAAAGCAGAAGCACCAAAAGCTGCCGCTGCACCCAAGGCAGATGCAAAACCTGCAACTCCGGCAGCAGCACCCAAAACTGCAGCACCTGTAAAAGAGGTGGCTCCGGCAGTGGATACAAAAGCTCAGGCTGAAGATTCGGCTAAAGCCAAAGCTGATGCCGAAGCCAAGGCAAAAGCCGATGCTGAAGCAAAAGCCAAAGCTGATGCGGCTGCAAAAGTAAAAGCTGAAGCTGATGCAAAGGCAAAAGCTGCGGCTGATGCAAAAGCAAAAGAAGAGGCTGACAAAAAAGCGGCTTCAGACGCAGCAGCACAAAGAGAAGCTGATGAGCAGGCTATCAGGGACAAACGGGCACAGGATAAAGCAAAACATGCTGCACCTTGCTCAAGTGGTCCATCTGTCAAAACCATGACACCAGCCGCAGTTCAAAAGACAGATCTTGAAAAAATACTTGATAGCTTGAAGAAAACCCACAGAATAAATATCCTATAGGACAAATTTAAAATACCATATATTTGCATAACATTTTTTAATATTTTATGCTTAACACATTAAAAAAAAATCAGGGGAAAAGGCGGTCTGAGCAGAAGTTAAGGGGGCACCTTTGACAGATACATGAATCCGGTTCATTTATTAATCATATCAAATATTTTAGAATGAATTTATCATTAACTTTATTAAT
>JADGBP010000188.1 GCA_015231395.1 Desulfamplus sp.
GTTTCCGAGGTTTCCCCTGTTTCGCCATCTATGAGTAATTTCTGCAATTTTTTATTATGCTCTTCCGAAAAAGCCTCTCCACTCCTGATTTCGTCTGCCATATTGCCATAAATCTGATCTTGAAGCAGATAAATTTTTTCCTGTTTCTGTTTATTATCAAGATTCGGATCGTTTAAGATGATATTTTTGGAGTCATTATAATTTTTATCTCTTCTTGCTATGGCTTCAACTTGTGATTCTGCTGCTTCTATTTTGTTAATATCTTCGACAGGGAGATATTCTTCTCTGAATTCTCTTATTTTTGCTTTTTTTTCATCTTCAGTCATTTCATCAAAATCTTTTTTATAGAGCAAGAGTCTTTCCTGATATAAGCTTTCACCCGTTTTATCAGATACCCTCATCTCGCCTTCATCACCGAATATCTCTGCAGACAACTGACTTAATTGACTCTCTTTTTCGCTTCCATATAATGCGTCATCTTTATAAATCTTCCCGCTTAATATTTTGAACCGTGTCATATTATATTCAGATCCGAACAGTCTTTCAGCAAGTTCGTCACCTAATTGTCGTTTGCGAAACTCAAAGATTTCATTTGCAATCAAAAGCATATCTTCTTCATTTTTAGGTGTTTCAAAGTGAAGCATTTTTTCTTGAATAGCAACTTCACAATCTATATATTTTTGATACAGATTCATTAGTTTTGTTGCTGTTTCATTTGGAAAATCCCTGAATAACTCTCCTCTGATATTCTCCATAAATTCGTTGATATCTTTTGAATTTCTGTATTTAAAATAAAGCGAGTGCATATAATCCCTTAGAGATGCATCCACCAAATTAATATCCAGATCATCTGATTGTTTTAGCTTGTCTATTTTGGGCGGAGCCGTGGTTGTATATTCCGATTTTACAAAGGGCGTCAATACAGGTGTTTTTTGTTTATCTGTTTCATTCGTTGTGGTTGAACTGTGATCAGACAGATCGTGTTTGTCAGAGACTGCACCTGTATTTTGACCGGTTTTTTTATGCTTCAATTGCATATTTACACCAATAGTTATCAGAACAACCAAAATAACTGCCCCAATCAAAGAAAAAATTATTTTTTTATTATTATCCTTATTCATAGATCCTATTCCCCTATTTATTTTACGATATTCTGTTTGATGACTATGTGCCTTTTGTTTTGTTACTAACTTCATCCCATATAACTCAAAATTTTTGTTTGTTATGAACTTAAGCCCATATAACGCAAAAAAGCGGAAAAGGCGTGTAATAATCTTAAATCCGCCTTTCCCGCTGTTTGTAAAGATCCTTTGCTTGCAAGAAACTTATAACCTTGTTGCGAGAGCCTTTTTTTATATTTCACTGCTGGGGGAAACCCCTGAACTTGTTCAGGGGATGAAACCAGTATGTAAACTTTGACAGATACTCGCAAGTTCTGTCCCTCTTTACATTGAGGTTGATTCACTTCGGGATTGTTTAAAGTCAGTTTGTCGTCTTTCAGACCGTCTGAAATACTGAGACTTTAGTCTCTGTTTAATTCCAAACTTGTAGAGCAAGGAACTTGTGAAGTATCCCTTGGTACGTTCTTTAACTTTGCTTTAAACTTCTGCATAAAGTTTCCTTTAAGCTCCCTAATCAACTCTTACGTTGAACATCACTGTTCAAGCCCCTTGACTTGTCAAGGGGTAGTTGACAACCCTTCTTAACCTTCTGCACTGATAGAGTCTATATAGTCGATAGAGTCGATATAGTCCTTTTTACTGGAGACTAACAGCTCTTTTGCTAAAGATTAATAACCTTTTGCTTTCAAGTCTTTCACAATCGCTTCAAATTTATCGGGTGCACTGAAAAATCCTGTAAATCCGTAAGGAAGACCAGTTGCGTTGCAATGATCGATACCTGCGATCTGAAACAATCCGCCATCTTCCATTCCACGATAATTTGCCCATTTTGCACTTTTTTCGCTTACAACACCGTCACTTGGCATATGGGGTCCTTTATCGTTTCTATAGCCTATTGTAGTTGCTCCGCACTGAATCGGCATTGTCATTGCCAAAATCTGGAGAACACCAATTTGAGGTACTGGAAGGCATAACATCGATTTCATTTTGTGCATATAACTTTGAGAATAAACTCCAGATATTCCGCTGTTTCCACCAAGTTTTGTATAAAGTGCTCCGCCTCCATCCAATGATAGATCATATCCATTTGCCATGGCGTCTACATACACATCAGACTCGCCTGCACCAAAAAGAGCACCGAATATTGTAGTGTATAAAGTATCAACACCGGTACCTACAAGACCATTGACAATACCATTAGCACCTAAAGCAAAATCTGCTACGGGTGTGCCCTGGTTAGGAGAATCAATTTGTGTCATGCTTGCGACTTTTGTTGGTGATAGACTCCAAGTCTTTGTTCCATACTTGGGACTTTTATAAGATGAAAATTTCATCGCATATTTTGGATAAATCCCGCCATGCGAATGACCAATGATATTCACTTTGGCATAGCCTCTGGGATAAACCTGGGTATTTAAATAATTAGCAAACTGATAAGCCTTTGTTCCTGTGGCTGCAATTTTATCAACCTGTGCGATAAAAACAGTTGCTCCTTTTGACTCAAGTCTTTTTTTGACACCGTTGAAATATTCTATAGCATTAGGGATGTCATTCATGGCTATACCATGTGCAAGAACGATAGGGTATTTAGTTTTGCATGATATGTCTGCTGCAAATGTCTGTTTTGAGCATAAAATAACTGTTGCTGCTAATAAAAAAATTGCTAATAAATAAATACTTACTTTTTTCATTTTGTTCTCCTTAAGTTTGTTTTTGTTGATAAAGTTGATGTTTTAGTTTTGTTACAGACGATATTGCAATGGACACATTGTATTATGTGTATTTCTTTGTGGCAAAAGGGGAAGAATTAAAAGATGTCGTGTCGAGATGAAAAATGGAAAGATGATTTTTTAATATGAATATCATTCATAGTGTAGAACAGCGTTAATGTGATGAATTAGCGTTTATATTAAAAATATATCATTGTCAATATAAATTTTATTTTTTTTATATTTTTTTTATATTTTTTTATTGTGCAATACTATTAATTGAACAATAAAAAATGATTCTCCAATGCAATAGATATCTATTTCCAATGCAATAGATATCTATTTATCTGAAATTATAGGGTAATTCTAAATAGGCAAGTTATTTAGGTGCAGTTTGTCAGACGTCAATTACTTTTGACAATCTTGGACAATCCTTCAAAACGATGTTTTGTATAAGCTCTACAATCAAGGTTTCTCTTTCTCCAATTGTTTTTGTAGAAGTCTATATCGGTAGTCTAAAACAGTGCCATCTGAATCTATACTTGAAATCTTGTAGGGAAATGTAGTAAAGCAATTCATCTGTCATGTTCACATTTAATTTTACATTTAATTTTTAGCATATAATTTGGAAACGATATTTGTGTTGATAAATAAAAGCAAAAAACAATACTTGAAATACATACTATCTTTTTTGTGTTTGATCACAATTCTATTTTGGCCAGAATCATTTCAATATATTGATGATCAGTCTTTAATAAATGATGAATACAATGCGATTATTCAAAAATACCAGTTTATCAAAAAAGGGGAGCAGTCAGAATTAAAGGAGCTTTTTCTTGCAGTTATAAATGATCGTCTGAAGTGCTACTTTAATACTTCAGATTATTCCTTAAGACTTCAAAATTGTCGTAAAGAGTATGCATACCAGATATTGAGAACCGCAAGGGAAAATCTCAAATCCTCTCCGAGTTTAGGAGAATTTATGCTTTGCATACAGGATTGTCCTCTGTCCTATTCTTTTTGTAATGGAGAAGAGTCGTCAGGGACATCTACTCAGGATTGTAGGGAGATAGAAGCACTTTGTATTGAAAGATGTCTTGACGCTTTTTGGCGAGGCAATAGTCTCAGCGATACTCAATAATTAGTTTCGCTTAGCGTCAATGACTGACGGATTAAACTTTCTGAATAATGAAACAGTTAATATTTTTTAGGATAAAACAATGAGTCTTTGGGAAAAAATTAAAAAGAATTCAGTGGTAATTATCGTAGCCTCCCTGATTGGTTTGTTTTTTATAGTTTATCTGGCTGATCTTATATTTATAACAGTTTATCCTGGACATACAGGGGTTCTTTTCAGACGTCTTTTTAACCCAGGAACCGAGACAAGGAAAGTTTACGATGAAGGTCTTCATATTATTGCTCCTTGGAACAAAATGTATGTTTATGATGTCAGAATTAAAGAAAAAAAACAAAATGTTAATGTCCTGAGCCAGAATGGGCTCACAATTAAGGTTGATATTTCAATTAGATATCATATCGTAAAAGGGAAAACTCCAATATTACACAAACAAGTAGGTCCTGATTATGAGGAAAAAATTATTATTCCATCCATTATTTCATCTGTAAGAGAAGTAGTGGGTGAATATCGTCCTGAAGAAATTTACACCACAGCAAGACATTTGATTCAAGACAAGTTGTTGATTGAAGTGATTGAGGAGACTGGCAGGATTCCAATAATTTATGATGATGTTATTGTGGAAAATATTTCACTTCCCGATCTTATTAATACTGCTATTGAGCTTAAGCTCAAGCAGCAGCAGCAGTTTTTGGAATATGAATTCCGTGTCAAAAAGGCTGAACGAGAGATAGAAAGAAAGGAGAAAGAAGCCATAGGTATCAGTCAGTTTCAAAAAATTGTTACAGAAAGTCTCTCTCCGGAATTATTGAAATGGAAAGGTATCATGGCTACTCTTGAATTGGCAAAATCTCCCAATACAAAAGTGATTATTGTGGGCGGAGGTAAAAACGGCCTGCCTATTATTTTTAATGCAGACACATCTGAATCTATGAATTCTGACTCTTTACAGCTTTCTGGAAGTCAGAAGAGCCAAGTTGCTCTTGAATCAGAAGAACAATCCTCTGACGAACAGACATCTGACGAACAACTCTCGGATGGGAAAGCTGATAACGAAGAAGCCGATGAAAATAAAGAATCTCGGGATGCAAATATTACAAAAAAAATGGTGCAACAGAAGAGTCAACAGAAGAGGCAATGAAAGAATAGATGGAGGTTAAATAATGATGATAATTATTGTGGTAATCACACTATTATTAAGTTTAATTGTAGCAAAGCTTGGACAAAACAGAAAATTTGGATTCTGGGGTTATTTTTTCTGTTCTATTTTTCTAACACCCCTGATAGGACTTCTGCTTGTATT
>JADGBP010000189.1 GCA_015231395.1 Desulfamplus sp.
TGCGACTCTATTGAAAAAGAGTGGCAAGCTGTTCAAAACTAAATCAACAAACATACCTCACACTAATCACTAACAAAAAAAGGAGAAAACCAACGTTATGCTTTGTATCAAAAAATTACTTGCAACCATTCTAATAACCGCATTTTGCATATCAGGAATGAAGGATACAAAGTGAACTCGTGAGTATTACCATAGAATTTATACGTAATGAGATTGAAAAACAAAGTTATGAACTCTCTCTTCATGCAGATAATGAAAGACTCAACGATGAACTGACGATTAGTGAAATTGAGTTTGCTTTGAATAATGGTGAAATTATAGAAAATTATGGGGCTGATACAAGAGGAGCAAGCTGCCTTGTGTATGGAACAACAGAGAATGCTGTTCCTGTTCATATTGTTTGCGGAAAAAATAAGCAGAATCACTTGTTTATTATCACCGTGTATATTCCGAGTTTGCCCAAATGGCAGACTCCTCATGTTAGAAACAAATAAGGAGGCATTATTTTATGAATCAATACAACGATTGCTATTATTGTGGAGGAACTGTTAAAGAGACAAACAGTTCTCGTGAAATCTGGTGGAAAGAAACTCTCTATATTCTTGAAAAAGTTCCCATAGGTGTTTGTTTACAATGCGGAGAAAAAGTATTGAAACCTGAGGTGGCAAAAGAGATTGACCTTATTCTTAAAGAAAAAAACAAACCCCATAAAATTATTGAAGTTCCTGTATATGAATATGAACGAGCTGTTGCATGAGGTAGACTCCATTGTTAGCAGAACAATTAACCCTTTCTTCAAAGAAAACAAAACAACTTTTATGACACAAAAACAAGAAAACCAAGACAAAAAAGATAACAACCAGCACGACACAGGCTATAAACTCCTCTTTTCCCATCCAGAGTTGGTCAGAGACCTGCTAACAGGCTTTGTAAAAGAAGAGTGGGTTTGGGAGATTGACCTTAACACCCTTGAATCTGTCAACTCATCTTTTGTTACTGATGATTTACGGGAACGCCATGACGATAAAATATGGCGTGTTAGATTCAAAGGAGAATGGCTCTATCTCTATCTTCTGCTTGAGTTTCAATCATCAGATGACTATTTTATGGCAGTAAGGATAATGACTTATATCGGGCTTTTGTATCAGGATATTATCCGCACTCAAAGTTTTAAAAAAGGTGATATTCTTCCGCCTGTTGTTCCCATAGTCATTTATAACGGTAAATCAGCATGGAAAAGCCCTTGTAAAATCAGGGAATTAATTAATCCTGTGCATCAAAGTTTAGAAAAATTTACACCTCATATCTCATATTGGCTGCTTGATGAAGGTAGAGTTGGTGCTGATAATTTAGAAGAGTTTAAAGGTAACAAGTTTAATCTTACAGCAGAATTAATTGCTTTTGAGCTGTGCAAAAGCGTAGAAGAGATAAGAGAGCATATAGCAAGGCTTCATCAACATCTTAAAGAACCAGAAAATCAGCAATTAAGACGGACATTTGCAATGTGGCTGAGCCGCCTTTTACGGTCGCGGTTGAAAAATGATAACATTCCAGAATTTCAAGAACTAAAGGAGGTAGATTCTATGTTGGCAGAAACTATTACTGAATGGACAGAACAATGGATGGCTGAAGGGGAAGCCAAAGGAGAAGTCAAAGGAGAAGCCAAAGGAATAGGAAAAGGAGAATTAATAGGAAGACTCCGCCTGCTCCAGCAAATCTTAAATAAACCCATCTCTTCAAAAGAAGAGCTAATCGCAATGGAAATGAGTGAACTCAAAACCCTTTGCGACTCTATTGAAAAAGAGTGGCAAGCTGTTCAAAACTAAATCAACAAAGATAACTCACACTAATCACTAACAAAACAAGGAGAAACCCAACCCTATGCTTTGTATCAAGAAACTACTAACAATAACTCTAACAGCCACACTTCTCCTTGTATCAGGAATGGCAGTTGCTCATGCTGATTTGTCCGATGGTCTGGTGGCGTATTATCCTTTTAACGGCAATGCCAATGATGAAAGTGGGAATGCAAATAATGGCACAGTGAATGGTGCTACGCTGACAGCAGATAGGTTTGGGAATGTAAATAGTGCTTTTAGTTTTGATGGGGTAAATGATTATATACAATTTGCTAAAGTTCCAACGACTGTAATTGATAATTGGACAATTTCAGGTTGGATAAACCCTTCAAGTTTACCGCAACTATCAGCAGCAGTGTATTTAGGTTATGATAATGGTCTTACTGGTAATGGATATGGTTTTGGAATAAACAATGGAGGAGTTCCTCCTGGAGTAGTATCATCTGGCAATGTATTGTATGGTATTTATTGTGGGGTTTCTTGGTTATCAATTGGTTATTCAAGTTTAAATATTAATACATGGTATCAAGTAGTTATGATAAGAAATAATGGATTTCTTAAATTCTATATTAATAATAATTTGTATTCAATAAATACAAATAAATCACCCATAGCCCCAAGTGTCTTTTATATTGGTTCAGGAACAGGAATAAGATATTTTAATGGTTTAATCGACGACATCCGCATCTACAACCGAGCCCTTTCAGAAGCAGAAATTCAGGAGCTTTATCAGGAAGGAGGAGGTACTTCCAATAACGGTAATTTGAGTATTTCAAATAACCCCGTCTCTGGCTCATCTGGAACGACATTTATTCAATCTGGCAAGGGTTTTACACCCAATAGCACTGCAACAATTCATTGCAAAAAGCCTGATGGAACAGAATATCCAACAATCTCGCAGCGAATCGATGCCATTGGACATTTTGAGATAAAATACACAGCACCTTGGGACAAGCCAGCGGGTATTTATATATGGTGGGCAGTTGATGGAGTAACAGGAAAAGCAAGTAGTGTTGCGTCATACCAAATTACGCAAGCCCAATCTGCTCTGCAAGTTCAGACAATAAACCCTCAGTCTGACGAATCTTTTTATAAACAATTTTTTCCATACCCTAACACCGCTAATCTTATTAACGGAGGAAATCAATCCACTATCATCGCAGCCGATGGAAAAAGTTACCTGCTCGTTCGGCTTGTTTCTGATAATGCGAGTGAGGTTACAATAAGTGAATCAGAAAGTGATATTACTCATAACGGCGGTCTTTCTGGAATTGCTTATTACAGAAACACCTACCCTCTTTCTTCGGTTAAGGTAAAACTTGCTCAATACGGTAATGATGGCAAATACTTTGGTTTTGCAGTTTATAAAGCACCAGAGGATTTTGCCATTTCAGGTTTTGAAAATCTGCTTACACGTCCTGTCAAGTTGAACATCACCTCTTCCTATGGCAATTCCACTGTAGAACTTACCTTACGCCGCCCGCCGATTTTTATTTCTCACGGTTTGTGGTCATATCCTGACGCAGAACAAAAAAAATTCCGTAACGAACTCTGGAGCCGTTTCAGCGACCGTGCTGATAAAAGCATTGATGATTATATAAGACTCAATGACGGCTCATCTTTCAACTCAGCTGAAGTTATTTCAGGCGGTTATTACACAAGAAGTAATATTCGTGAATTTTTAAATTTTCTTCGTAAACGCGGACATACAGTAACGCAGGTAGATTATTTGGGACACAGCATGGGCGGACAATGGGGACGCATTGTTGAAGAAAAATGCAGTATGGATAATTTTACTTATAATAAAGGATATTTACATAAACTTGTAACCCTTAATACTCCTCATATAGGCTCTTTTATTGCTGATATTGGTCAGTTCGTAATTGATAATGGGTCAAATATTAGCGTATATGGGTTTCTTGGCGGTGGTACAGTAAAAGATCATCTTTGCTGGTGGTCAGATGAATATAAAATGCCTGTCTGCCGTGGTGCAATAGAAGATTTAACATCAAATGGAAGTAGAAAAAATCTTCTGGAAATTTCAGTTCCATCTCATGCTATTACTGGAAATACACCTATAGATACAGCCTGTATTTTACTAAATGCCAGTACATGGGTTACGCCAGCAGGAACACCTGCTTGGCAGGTTGCAAGATTACTAAAATTGACTGAAAAGATGCTCAAAGTTATCAATCCTGATTATGGTTGTAAAAATTGGGTAGATATATTTGATTTCTCAACTCAAACTGATTATGTCGTTGGAATTGATAGTCAAGAAGGCGGACTAAGTGGCAACTATTTGTCAGGTTTTCAACATAAACATACAGCTTCATTCAATTCTACTGTTAATCAAACTTTTTTTGACCTTTTAAATAAAAATATTGATGATATTAGCTTTGCAGATGGCTTTCCAGCATCTGGAGATATTCCAGATACAAGAACAAGATTAGCCTTAAAACCTTCTCCTCACACTCGTTCAACTGCCAATCAAACCCCGCTTGGTGAAATTCAGTTTTTTAATCCTGTTGATGGAACATCGGTTAAACCAGGTGATAAGGTTGATATAGAACTTGTATTGACAGGCAGCTTAACGCTTGAAGATATGCTCATCATGGCTCCTGATTCTGAACCAATTGAGCTTTTCACTCCACCTTATACAGCTTCTTTTACAGTGCCTGCTGATGCTTACGGTAATTTTGTGATTTCTGTTCTTGGCTCTGGAACTGACGGCAATCTTTACGCTGCCTCTGTTACACTTCCTGTTAGCAATGATGCAGTTTTGCAGAGTGTTGAAGTATCTCCTGAATCACTTTCTTTAGATTTGGGTCAGACACTTGATATATCTGTAAGAGGCACATATTCAGACGGAAGTGTCCGTGCTTTAAGTTCAGCTACACAGGGAACCACCTACAAAAGCAGCGATGAGAATATTCTCTCTGTAAGTCAAAACGGAACAGTAACCCCGAAAGCTGCTGGTGTCGGATTTGTGCTTGTAACACACCCACCTTATGAACCTGTTACAGTTCGTGTTGAAATTTTAGCCCCTTATGTTCCTTCTATTGAACCCTATCAGGTTTTAACTGATTCTTCTCCTTCACTGGATATTCCATCAGGTGTAACTGTCAAAGTCTATGGCTCATCAGGCGTAAACACCATTAACATCTCTTCTGGTGCAAAGGTGGAATGTGTGAACTTTCCGGGTGCAAATGTGATTAATCTTATTGATGATTCACCTTCAGATTTCACTGTCCGCCGTTCTGGTGCAACGGTCTATTTTGAAAGTGCAGCAAAAGGAACGACAGTTAAAATTCCAGCAACAAAGACAACTCAAACTATAAATTTTGCAGATGCTAAAAGTTATGAGCTGGTTATCAATAATGGTAAGGTTATGTT
>JADGBP010000018.1:0-9312 GCA_015231395.1 Desulfamplus sp.
ATTTCTGATTTGTTGAAACTTTTTTCACAATCGTGGATATTCTGTTCTTCCTCAGACAGACATAACGGCTTAACAGGAACTCCAGATCTTAAACGCCTATGTCTATGAGCAGGAGTAAAGCGTTTAAGTTCTATCAAGGGTTTTGCCACATATTTCAGGGAGCGATACAGCAATGTGGAAGATGACAGGGAAGTTGCAGATATCATGATTCAAGAGGTGGAGCGTCTTAATAGGGCAGTCACACAGTTGCTTGAATTTGCAAAACCCGTTCCTGTAATGGCAAAAAAGGTAAATATCAGGGAGTTGATTTCACATTCCATCAAATTGATTGAGCATGACCTGACGCAAAAAGGCATCGCTGTTAAAGTTGTCTGCAGCTTGAAAAGAGAAAATGAAGATATTGTCACAGATCCTGACAGGTTGAATCAGATTCTGCTTAATCTCTATCTTAATGCCATGCAGGCAATGGATGAAAATGGAAAACTTGTGGTTCGAGTTTCCGAGCTTGACAGGGTTTCTGAGACTAAATCTGAAAAAAAATTTAACGGTTATGAAGCTGATGTTGAGAAAAAAGTCAAAAATTATGAAGCTGATGGTGAAAAAAAAATCAAGAATTATGATGCTGATGGTGAAAAAAAAATCAAGCATTATGACACTGATTTCAAGCACAGGATTCTGCTGGAAGTAACTGATACGGGCAAAGGTATTGAAGAGAAGGATATCGACCATATTTTTGATCCCTATTTTACCAACAGGCCTGGAGGTTCTGGTCTTGGGCTTGCCATGGTTCATAGTGCAATTGAAGCCCTTGGAGCAGATATTCATGTGAAAAGCGAATGGGGAAAGGGAACAAGTTTTTTTATCAGGCTCCCCTGTTTGATAAATCTGGAAACAACAAATGAAAACAACAAATGAAAAAAATAAAATTCTTGTGGTAGATGACGATGCAGGGCATCGTGCAATGCTCAAAGTCTTGATGACAGGATGGGGATATGAGATACACCTTGCAGATGACGGCACTTCCGGTGTTGAGCAGGTTCATCAGGAGTATTTTGATATTGTGCTTATGGATATGAAGATGCTCAAAATGTCGGGAATGGAGGCATTGGAAAAAATCGTCAGCTATAATCCCGCTCTTCCTGTCATTATCATGACTGCTTATTCATCAGTTGAGACTGCTGTAGATGCCCTGAAAAAAGGTGCGTATGACTACCTGACCAAGCCGCTGGATTTTGACAGGCTTAAACTGACCATAGTCCATATACTTGAAACAATCTATCTTAAAAAAGAGAATATTCACCTTAAAAAACAGTTGGGTCAAAGTTTTGTGCGTGAGGATATTATTGGCAAAAGTCCTGCAATGAAAGCTCTTCTCAATACTGTTGAACTGGCAGCACCGTCAGATGCCAATATCCTTATAACTGGTTGTTCCGGTACAGGCAAGGAGTTGATTGCTAGTGCAATACATTATAACAGCCCACGCCGGGATATGCCGTTTATTAAAATCAACTGTGCTGCAATAACTGAAACACTTTTAGAATCAGAACTGTTCGGTCATGAAAAAGGTTCTTTTACAGGAGCAGAAAAAAAACGTAAAGGACGGTTTCTTCAGGCACATGAGGGGAGCATTCTGCTTGATGAAATAGGAGAGATGAGCCTTGGCATGCAGGCAAAACTGCTCAGAGTGCTTCAGGAAAAAGAGATCACACCGGTTGGTGGTGAGGAGAATATAAAGGTTGATGTGCGGATTATTGCTTCCACCAACCGTGATTTGAAAAAAATGACTGAAGAAAGGCGGTTTCGGGAAGACCTCTATTTCAGACTAAATGTGGTAACTCTTGAAGTCCCGCCATTGAGTGGCAGAAGTGACGATATCCCGTTATTGGCTATCCATTTTCTGAAACTATTTGCAGAAAAAAACCATCGTGATATAAAAGGCTTCACACCTGAAACTATGGACGCAATGATACGGTACGGGTGGCCTGGCAATGTGCGGGAATTGATGAACAGCATTGAGCGGGCGGTGGTGCTTGCAAGGTCAGACTACCTATCTGTAGATGACCTTCCCTTTTCCGCACAGATTAAAGACGGGAGAGACGGGCAATTCTCCACGCAATCTTCTTTTCAGAAAGAACTGTTATTCAAAGGCGATGCTCCGCTTGTCGATATAGAAAGAGAAGCTGTATTAAATACTCTTGACGCTGCCGGCGGCAACCGAAGTGAGACTGCCAGAAGGCTTGGTATTACCAGAAAAACCCTGCTTAAAAAACTTAGACTTTACGGGGAAGCATAATGAATAAAAAAGGTAGTATTAAAAGCGGCAAAGTAAAAATTCTTGCACCAGCAGGCGACAAGCATTCATTTCTTGCTGCTCTTGCTGCTGGAGCAGATGCCATTTATTGTGGACTTAAAAATTTTTCAGCCCGTATGGAGGCTGAAAACTTTAGTATTGAAGAGCTTTCAAGACTCAATGCACTGGCAAGAAGTAAAAATGTTCAAGTTTATGTGGCTTTTAACGCTCTTGTAAAACAGAATGAGCTTGAAAAAACAGCTCGAATCATTGCAAAAATTGCAAAATATGTGCGTCCCTATGCATTGATAATCCAGGATCCCGGACTTGTTGAGATTGCCCGAAAAGCAGGATTCAAAGGCGAGTTTCATCTTTCCACCTTAGGAAATTGCTCTTTTCCCATGGGGCTTAAATCTGCTAAAGATGCGGGCTTCAGTAGAGTGGTGCTTCCCCGTGAACTTAGTATTGACGAAATAAAGATAATGGCACAAAGCAAGCCAGATGACCTTGACCTTGAGATGTTTATTCATGGGGCTCTGTGCTACGCTGTATCAGGAAGATGCTACTGGAGTAGTTGGTTTGGAGGAAGAAGCGGTCTTAGAGGACGATGTGTCCAGCCATGCCGGCGAGTTTACAAACAGGAAATTAAACAGCAGGTACAACTACAAGCCAAACCGCAGAAAAAAGAACAATCCAAACATCAGGAACAACTGCAAACCAAACCGCAAGCACAACTGGAGTCATCAAAACAGCATACCCGACAACACCTCCCTTCCCCTGTTCAATCTGAATCTCAGTCTCAAGCTCAGTCTGAATCTCAATCTCAAGCTCAATCTCAAGCTCAGTCTCAAGCTCAGTCTCAAGCTCAGTCTCAAGCTCAGTCTCAAGCTCAGTCTCAGTCTCAAGCTCAACTTAAAATGCAATTTCATACACAAAGATTTTTTTCATGCCTTGATTTTTCCGCAGATGTGCTTGTTAAAGTGCTCAAAGATATTCCCGAAGTAACCACATGGAAAATAGAGGGGCGAAAAAAAAGTCCTCACTATGTCTTCTACACAGTAAGAGCATATCAGATACTCCGTGATCATGGACATGATCCGGAACAGAAAAAAGTAGCCTTGTCGTTTCTGAATTACGCTTTAGGCAGACCTGCAACCCACTACAATCTGCTTACACAAAATTCCATCAATCCCCTGAAAAAAGATAAAGATATGGAGACAGGTTCCGGTCTTTTTGCAGGAAGAGTGAGATATGGCGGAGAAAATTTAAAATCCGATATTCCCCATTTTATTACATGGGAAGCCCTGTTACAGGACGATATTCTGAGAATTGGATATGAAGATGATAATTTTCACACCATTCAGCGAGTATCACGGTCGGTGCCAAAAAAAGGACGGTTTGTAATTCAAAACAGTAAAGGCATCAAATTCAAAAAGGGAACGCCTGTATTTATTGTGGACAGAAGAGAAAAAGAGGTTTGGCTGCTGATTCATGAACTGGAGAGAGAGCTTGATAAATACAGTTCTCCAGATGTCAGACCACAGGATATTGATGAAAAACTTTCTGAAAATAACTCTGCAGGAAATCTTGAAAACTATTGTGGAACAGACGCATTAAACCAATCTGACAACCGATCTGAAAATCGATCTGAAAAATATTCTGCGAAACATTTTGCAAAACATTCTGAGATTTGTCTTTATGGTTACGGTGATGAATCACGGATAAAGAAAACCACGCATTCAAAAAGCAACACCAGATCAGTGGTGGGTTCTGGATTATGGCTATCTCAAAATTCAGTAAAACGATGCTCTCCAAAAAAAATAAAAGATGTATGGTGGTTTTTGCCACCTGTAGTATGGCCAGCAAATGAAAAAGAGTTTTTTCAAACCCTTGAGCAAGTTTTATCAGCAGGTGCCATAAATTTTGTTTTGAATATGCCATGGCAGATATCTTGTTTCAATATAAACGCCATAAAGACTATAAATCGCATAAGCGATGATATAAAAGATATAAGTGATATAAACACTATGAACCGCATAAATGCTATAAACCGCCTTAATCTATGGGCTGGTCCCTTCTGCAATGTTGCCAATGCTGCTCATATCCAGTTTTTAAAACAAGTTGGTTTTTCAGGTGCATTTGTAAGCCCTGAGCTGGGAGAAAATGATTTTATCTCCATTGCGGAAAACTCTGTGCTTCCTCTTGGTATTGTTGTGAGAGCCAACTGGCCTCTTGCAATTTCCAGAATTGTCTCTGATGAGATTGTAGCAGATCATCTATTTTCAAGTCCCAGAGGAGAAAGTGCATGGGTTTCCAAAAAAGAGCATGATTACTGGATTTTTCCCAATTGGCAGCTTGATTTATCTCATAAGAGAGATGTCTTGAAACAAGCAGGCTATACACTATTTTTAACTATTGATGAACCCATGCACAAAGGAATCATTATGAAACAAAGACCAGGGTTGTGGAACTGGGAAATCGGACTCTTGTAAAATACTCAAAATCGACACCTATCCAGTCAAGAGCCTTGTCAACACTGTCAGAATCCTGATTCAGACAGATGGAGATTTGCCTGTAAATGATAGCAAGGTGTCGTTTTTGAGAAAATAAATACTTGATCTTTTTATTATTTTGCAATATGTCAGCCAAACAAAATATGCAGATAATTCACATCTCATATTTCATCGTAAAAATGCATTAATATCTGGTTGTCTTCAGAAAAACTTAAACCTTATGGATGGAGTTTGTATTGAAAACACAACAGCGAAAAACCTCTTTTTTTCTTACCTTTTTCATTCTTTTTCTTTTTTGGGTCATATTTTCCGGAAAATTTGACTCTTTTCACCTGTCACTTGGAGTGATCTCATGCTTTCTTGTAATATGGATCACATCAGATTTGCTCCTTGTTACGCCTGACATGGCAAAGTTCATCAGGCTTTTTATGGGCTTTACCCTGTATATTCCCTGGCTGATCTGGCAGATCGTCCTTTCCAGCATCCACATGATTCCTATTATTTTAAGCCCCGAGATTGAGAAAAAAATCAATCCCAGAATCATAAAGATAAAAAGCAGGGTCAGAGACGAGGTTGGTCTTGTAACATTTGCCAATTCAATTACCTTGACACCCGGCACCATAACAGTTGCTGCCAACATACATGGCGATATGACAATTCACGCCATTGATGATGAATGTGCAGCATCTCTTCCCGGTGATATGGGTGAAAAAATTGCAAAATTATTTGCGGATTAAGCCCCTTCTCTTTCTCGATTGCATTCAAATCAGGGATGGAGCTTGACACCCAACTGATGATCAAAGGAAAAGTAACGTAATGGATAATCTAATTTTATACTCAGCCATTGTTCTTGCCATATTGATGGCTATACCCCTTTACAGGGCGGTCATAGGTCCGACAGTGCTTGACCGATTCATGGGGGTAAGTGCCATTGGTACCCAGACCACAGTTCTTTTAATCATGATTGGATTTATGTATCACAGGGTTGATATGTTTATTGATATTGCCCTTGCCTATGCTCTGCTTAATTTCATCTCAGTGCTTGCGGCATCAAGATATTTCCATAAACAAAAAGGACTGACAGAGGAGATAAAGTCATGACGGTTTATATTTCGGGACTGCTTATTGTGGGTGGGCTGTTCTTTTTTCTCATAGGATCAATAGGGATGATCCGTCTGCCAGATTTTTACTCAAGACTTCATGCAGCAGGTATCATTGACACCATGGGACTTTTGTTGTCTATGTCTGGGCTGGCACTTTTGATCCTTAGCGATTTTAACTTGGGAAACATTCTGTCTGCCCTTAAAATCATCCTCATAGTTGTATTTATATATCTTACGAGTCCCACCGCAACCCATGCAATCGTAGATGCCGGTATAAGAGCGGGACTCAAGCCGTGGAGTAAAAAATAAAATAATAAAGGTGAACACAAATGATATTGCCCATTGATTTAATTGTTCTAGTCCTTGTTATCGTAAGTGCTGTTGCAGCAATTACAGTTAAGGATCTTCTTAGTGCATCAGTCATGCTGGGGGCATACAGTTTCCTTCTCTGTCTTTTGTGGACGGTTATGGGGGCAGTTGATGTGGCATTCACAGAGGCGACTGTCGGAGCTGGTGTCAGTACGGTTTTCTGCGTGTCTGCGATTTTTCACACAACAAGAAGAACAAAAGATTAGACGTTAAAAAGCATACTCTCCTGTTAAAACAAAAGTATGCATTTTTAATGCAGATGATTTACAGTGAAAATGTATTTTTATTTTCATGATTCGGAATGAGCTAAATACAGCCATTCCATTTTCTAAGAAAGACTTGCCATATTTTAAGGTACCAGGATCAAGATAAAAGGACTGACTAATGAAGATACTTGGAAAAATAACCATTTTGCTGTGTGGTGGATTGCTGTTGTTTTTTACGTCAGATTTTCCTGACTTCGGGGATGCCAACTCTCCGGCTTCAACCCACCTTTCTCCATATTTTATTGAACATACTCTTGAAGATACTGCCGTTCCAAATGTGGTTACATCTGTGCTTGCGGATTACAGAGGATATGACACAATGTTTGAAACAACAGTTATTCTGACCGCAGGACTCGCCTGTTTTCTTCTTTTGAAAATCCCCACAAAAGAGGTGAAACAACGTTATTATCGACATGAGCCTACCGGAGTAACACTGAGAATTGAGGGAGATCGATATCCTGATAAATCGGCTGTTTTTACACGCATTGACTCAACCTGGGTACCAAGTGACATGATCATTAACTTTACATGTCGGATTCTTATCTCTTTTATCCAGATATTTGCCCTGTATGTTGTGGCACATGGCCACCACAGCCCAGGTGGCGGATTTCAGGGCGGCGTGCTTTTAGGGGCTTCAGTGATTCTTTTTGCCATTTCAGGCAATCTCAGGGCAGCCATCAAACAGTTTGGAGAGAAGACCGCAGCTCTGTTTGGTGCTGCAGGCGTGTTTATCTATGTTGGTACCGCTGCACTCTGCCTTGCATTGGGAGAGAATTTTCTAAACTACAGTGCTCTGGCACCCCTTCTTGGCACAGACAGGATCATGGCAAGATCCCATGGTATTTTAAGTGTTGAAATCGGTGTGGCTGTAGCGGTTATGGCTGTGATGATATGGATTTATTACAACCTCTCTTCTGCCGGAAAACAGGATGAGGGGCTATAAGAAAGGATAAAAGTGGTGTGAATCTATGGAACTTATTGAAACTGTAAAACATATGTTCTTGTTTATTGCAGCCAAGGCCAATTACTGGACATATGTGATTCTTCTCATGGTTGGGCTGTATGCCATGATTGCAAAGAACAACCTTGTAAAAAAGATTGTTGGCATGACTATTTTTCAAACAGCCGTCATTCTATTTTATGTGTCCATTGGTTACAAAAAAGATGCAAGTATTCCTATTGTAATGCATGGCTCTGGACATGGTCATGCTGCTGATGCTGCGATCAGAGCGGCTGACTATATTAATCCTCTTCCGCATGTTTTAATGCTAACTGCCATTGTGGTTGGAGTGGCAACTCTTGGTGTTGCTCTTGCTCTTGCCATTAAGGTGTATAAGGAGTACGGCTCCCTGGAAGAGGACGAGATTCATAAACAATTAAGGAGCAGATAATATTATGAGCTTTATTAACCTGATGTCTGATCTTCCTGCAATCGTCATTGTCGTGCCTCTTCTCTTTTCCCTTGTTGCTGCCAGCTCCGGCTGGATCAATAGAAAAGCACCTTTTTTGATCTCCGCAGCCGCCCTTTTGATATCTTTTATCTCATCGATACTGCTTCTTTTGCAGGTTATGGAAACAGGGGTCGCTATTGAATACAGAATGGCAGGCTGGGCACCTCCGATGGGTATTGTCTATATTATAGACCATCTGAGTGCTTTGGTTCTTGTAGTTATAACTTCCGTAGCTTTTATTAATCTGATTGCAAACAAAAAAAATATTGAAACTCAGTTCAGAAATAAGGAGGGGGCATTTTGTTCTCTCTATGTTCTATTTACAACCGGTCTGATCGGCATGACAGCGACAGGTGATGCCTTCAATCTTTACGTTCTGCTTGAAATAGCCTCCTTATCAGGTTACGCCCTTATTGGCCTTGGAAGCAGCAAGGCACCGCTTGAGACACTGAACTATCTCTTTCTTGGAACAATCGGAGCAACGCTATACCTTCTTGGGGTGGGCTATCTTTACATTGCAACAGGCTCACTGAATATGGCTGATATTGCATCCATAATTCCCAATATGATGGATTCATCATCAATTCTCTTTGGGTTTATCATATGCATTACAGGTCTTTTGTTGAAAATGGCCATGTTTCCTGCACATGGGTGGCTTCCTGGTGCATATTCAGAATCTTCAAACGTTTCGATAACTTTGATTGCACCCCTTACCACAAAAGTATCTGTTTATATACTTGTAAGAATCTGTCTAAATGTTTTTACCCCTGAATACACCTTTGACCATCTTCAGACCCAAGACCTGATGGTATGGCTTGCAGTTGCCACAATTATATTTGGCTCTTTGTCCGCCCTTGCCCAAAAAGATTACAAACGAATGCTGTGCTATATTATTATTGCAGAGGTCGGATACATGGTAGGTGGATTTTTTCTTGGCAACCGGATGGGTATCTCAGGTGCCATCCTCCACATAGTAAATGATGCTGCAATGACACTTGCCCTGTTTATGGCTGCCGGTATCTTTATATGGAAAACAGGAGAGGATTCACGCGACAGCCTAAAAGGAATGTTCTCCAAAATGCCCTTTACCATGGCAGGATTCACCCTTGCCGCTCTCTCTGTGATAGGTGTACCGCCAACCTGCGGTTTTTTCAGCAAGTGGTATCTTATTTCAGGAGGAATAAGTGCAGGACACTACGGATTTGTTGCAGCTTTGATCTTCAGCTCACTTATCAATGCTGTTCTTTTTTTCAGAATATTTGAGATAGCCCATTTTGAACCTTTCAAAGATCACCATGCCCCTTCTGATTCTCACCATGC
>JADGBP010000018.1:9410-13840 GCA_015231395.1 Desulfamplus sp.
GATCACCATGCCCCTTCTGATTCTCACCATGCATCCGACAATTCTAATCATGAGGAAAAACATACAGATCAACATGATGTACCTATTAAAGAGGCTCCTCTTGAAATGCTGATACCATTCCTTGCGGTATCTGTTATGCTGATTGTTCTGGGACTCTATTCAGGGGAAATTGTAACCAATATTATTCATTTTGCCATACCGGCAGGGATTATTTAGCATGTCAATGGAAACTGTACTCTCTATAAAACCTGTTTTTGCTGTTCTTGTCTCCCTTTTGGCTGTTCCCGGTATTATTTCAAGCAGATCTCAAAATATTCGGGAGGCATGGACATTTGTTGCCGCAGGAATAAAACTGTTAATTATTGTCTCAATGTTGCCAATCATTCTGGATGGTGGAGTAATCAACTACACGCTTGTCCAGGTTCTTCCTGATGTTGGAATAAGCTTCAGGGTGGATGCCTTTGGAATGCTGTTTGCTCTGGTCGCGTCATCTCTATGGATTGTTACATCTCTCTATTCCGTAGGATACATGAGGGCACTGGATGAACACAGTCAGACCCGTTATTTCTCGTTTTTCGCAATAGCAATTTCAGCCACGATTGGAGTGGCTTTTTCAGCCAATCTTCTTACACTTTATCTCTTCTACGAGATTCTTTCTCTTGCCACATTTCCCCTTGTTACCCACCATCAAGACAAAGAGGCGAGAAGTTCCGGAAGAAAATATCTGCTGTACATTCTGGGCGGGTCAATCGGTTTAGCATTGCCAGCAATGCTGATTACCTACCACTTCACAGGCACCCTTGATTTTGCAGCTCACGGAGTGATGGCAGGTCACATTAACTCAGGTCTTGCTCTTATGCTCAGTCTGATGTTTCTGTTCGGTTTTGCCAAGGTGGGTATCATGCCGATGCACTCATGGCTGCCTGCTGCCATGGTTGCCCCAACTCCAGTAAGTGCCTTGCTACATGCTGTCGCAGTTGTAAAGGTTGGTGCATTCAGTGTGGTGAGAGTCCTGACCGGTATTGTAGGTACAGGCGTTCTGGCTGATTTTAAAATCAGCGGCTTAATCTGCATTATAGCATCAATTACCATTATTGTCGCATCTTTGATTGCCCTGTCTCAAGATGAACTTAAAAGACGGCTTGCCTTTTCAACAATAGGTCAGTTGTCATACATAGTGCTTGGAGTGGCACTTCTTTCAAAATCTGGTATGACTGGCGGAATGCTCCATATTGCCATGCATGCGTTTGGAAAAATAACACTGTTTTTCTGTGCCGGAGCAATTTTTTGTGCTACTGGCATTAAATACATAAGCCAGATGAAGGGGATCGGTAGACGGATGCCGATTACAATGGCTGCGTTTTTTGTAGGTTCATTAAGTGTTATAGGATTTCCACCCTGCGGTGGATTTATCAGTAAATGGTATCTTGTTCTTGGAACGATTGAGGCCGGACAGTGGGTATTCCTGTTAGTGCTTCTGACAAGCTCACTTTTGAATGCTGTTTACTTCTTTCCTATTGTTTACAATGCTTTCTTCTGCAGCAAGGAGGAGATGATGTTTGAGGACAAGGTGGATGAAGCTCCGTTATGGTGTGTTATTCCTCTGGTCATAACTGCCTCTATTTCGGTAATACTGTTTTTCTATCCACAGCCGTTCTTAAACCTTGCATCACTTGCTGTAAGCACAATTATGGGAGGATAATATTAAATGGAAGAAGAAAAAGATGAACTGTCGTACAAGGCGGTTCCGGGATATAAACCTGTATTTTTTCTCATGTTGGCTGTAAGTGTTATTTATCTTGCATTTGTTTTTGCCAAATCTTTATAATCTGAAATAGCTACTAGCATAGCCGATTGATTGGAACTATAAAATTATGGAAGAAAAAAAAGATATAACAGAAGATACTAAAACTTATCTGTTTGATAAACCGGCAAATGTAAAAGGGCTGCTTGGTTTTTTTTTCTGCCTCCTCATCCTGCTCATTATCCTTGATTTCTTTATTCATAAACATGGATATTTTGGATGGGAGAATTGGCC
This sequence comes from Desulfamplus sp., assembly GCA_015231395.1. GTDB lineage: Bacteria > Desulfobacterota > Desulfobacteria > Desulfobacterales > Desulfobacteraceae > Desulfamplus. The sequence goes on from JADGBP010000018.1 coordinate 11,449, forward strand.
CGGTTTTTTTGCCGCATTTGGATTTGTTGCCTGTGTGATGGTAATTTCCATTGCCAAACTTTTGAGAGTATTCGCGAAAAGGGACGAAAGATATTATGATTAACCATCTGTTGAATACGGGATTTCCCCCTGGACTGGTTTTTATTATTGGTGCGCTTTTTATCCCCCTGTTGAAAGGCAGGGTAAAGTCCGCCTTTATGTTGATGCTTCCGGTGCTGGCTTTTATAGGCCTGACCCGCGTGTCTGTAGGAACTCACTGGGTAGTCAAATTTCTGGACTACAATCTTGTCTTTGGGCAGGTAGACAGACTAAGTATTCCCTTTGGGTATATTTTCATCCTCATCTCCTTTATTGCCGTCATCTTTGCAATGCATGTGAAAGATGACATTCAGCATGTTTCAGGCTTTATTTATGCAGGAAGTGCGCTTGGTGTTACTTTTGCAGGAGATCTATTTACCCTTTACATTTTTTGGGAATTTATGGCAATTGCCTCCACATTCCTGATTCTTGCCAGAAAGACAAAAGAATCACATTCAGCCGCATTCCGTTATATAATGGTTCATGTAGTTGGCGGTCTGTTGTTGCTGGCAGGTATTATTCTGTATATTAAAGATACAGGTTCTATGACAATCACCCATATGACTCTTGGCACTCCGGCAACATGGCTGATCTTTATGGGTATTGCAGTGAACGCGGCCATTCCTCCGCTTCATCCGTGGCTTAAGGATGCATATCCTGAAGCTACAGTAACCGGAGCGGTATTTTTAAGTGCTTTTACTACCAAAAGCGCAGTTTATATCATGGCAAGAACCTTTGCCGGAACAGAACTTCTCATCTGGCTTGGCGCATTTATGACAGTAATTCCGGTATTTTATGCTGAAATTGAAAATGATGTCCGTCGGGTTCTGGGTTACAGTCTGATCAACCAGGTCGGATTCATGATGTGCGGTGTAGGTATTGGAACCCAACTGGCTATTAACGGGACAGTATCTCACGCTTTCTGTCATATTCTTTACAAGGCACTGTTGTTCATGTCTGTTGGTTCAGTGCTTTATGTTACCGGAAAAATCAAATGTACAGATATCGGTGGATTGTACAGAACTATGCCTATGACCTGTATATTCTGTCTGGTCGGGGCAATGTCCATTTCCGCGTTCCCGTTGTTCAGCGGCTTTGTCAGTAAATCCATGATTATAAGTGCTGCCGGACATGGTCATATGGCCATTATCTGGCTTATGCTTCAATTTGCCTCTGCTGGTGTTATCGCCCATGCAGGAATCAAGGTACCCTATTTCACATTCTTTGGTCATGACTCGGGCATCCGTGCAAAAGAGCCACCGTTGAATATGCTTATTGCCATGGGAATTGCCGCATTCCTCTGTATTTTTCTGGCCGTATGTCCGCAGTATCTGTACAGTATTCTTCCGTATCCGGTAGATTATGTACCCTATACTGGCGCACATGTTGTAGGACAGCTTCAGTTGCTGCTGTTTGGTGTCCTGGCATTTTACATGTTTCTTAAATCCGGTTACTATCCGTCAGAAGTTCGTGCCATCAACCTGGATCTGGATTGGTTCTATCGTAAGCCCATGCGTGCGGTGGACTATGTATTTGCAAAAGTTCTGAACGGATTGAACAGTGCTGCTGATCAGGTTATTGTCAAAGACTTTACAGGAGCTGTTAACCGTTTTGCAGTGGAGCCAGTGCTAAATTTAACCTGTTTTGTTCTGGCACCTTTTGTAAAGAGCGGGGATAACACTGACTCTGATCTCACCGGACGACAGGCTATTGCATCTGCCTTCAGAACAGGGACAACTCCTGTAGGTATCTATTCAGCCTGTGCGTGTCTGTTTATTGTTGTATTGTATATTTTCTTGTGAAAAATTATTTTTATAAACTCACAGATGAATACAAGCGGCTTCATTGCAATTATTACGGATTGAAATTAACGCGATGTGAAACTTTGCCCAACTCTTTGAAATCATAGACTCCAATTTCCCTGCATCCACAATATTAGAAAGCTGACTTAGCGGCATTACAGGTCTGTCAGATTAAAAGTTGCACATGGCATATAATTCAGCCATCTCAAAAAAATGGGCACAAGGAAGTGATATTAAAGATCTGATATTAGTCCAGCAATAACCTTGCAGGTCAAATTATTCAGGGCAAAATCTATTTGAATTTGATAATAGTAATTTTAAGGTATTATCAGGTCAAAATGGCTTGATAATAAAAGTAATCTAAAGAGTTTCAATATAACTCCCCGTTCGCTTATTTTAAATGGCAAATGATGAATTTTTATTAGCTATTTTTAACCAAAAAGACTTTTTGACATCCTTCATACATCGCCAAAAGTAATTGACACTTTTTTGTAGGAAATCCCCTAAAAACA
>JADGBP010000190.1:0-3597 GCA_015231395.1 Desulfamplus sp.
GATCAGAGACCAGTTTCTCATTAGACGCCAGTCCCAAGGTTATTTTGCCATCATAACTGATTATGCTGATACCCATTCCCATATGACCCGTGCAAGGAACCCAGAACATGATGTTTTTCATTTGCTGGCCCGCGAAATAAAGAGGCTTGGATGGTCCCGGAACATTTGAGAAAACCGCACTCCCCTTATCAGCGAAGAAATCTGCGGTTTTTTTGGCAATCTTTGCAGGTGCCATACCCACTGTCTTAATCGCATGAAAGTTGACAGATGCTTCAGGAGAACCCTTGATCTTATCATTTCTTTTTTTAACTTCTTTAAATCGCAATACAGGGTTTTCAATAAAAACAGGCAAAGCCAGTGAGACCAGACCAAACTGATTGCCTAACGCCAGTTCTGTTCCCTTTGGTCGAACATTAACAGGCATTGATACCCGAATATTAAGATTATCCATAATAGTGTTTTTCTCTAACAGATATTTTCTCAAAGCACCTGTAACTGCTGAAACCAGAACATCATTCAAGGTTCCACCAAGTGCCCGTCCCACAAATTTAGCGTCTGCCAAGGATAGAGGATCGCTCCATGCGATGCACTTGCGTACACCTAATTTACCCTTAAAAACAGTTTTGGGTTCAGAAACCATCTGCTTGCTCAAAAAGCTGCCTATATTTATAATGTCGCCCGCTGTTTTTCTAAGCTGTTTGAACTTCAGAGGATTTGAGATTTTGCTAAAATAGCTCCTATATTTTTTTTCGTTTTTCGGAGGTTCCTCTTGTTTCAGAACCTTCATTTCTGTCCACGGGGCATCTTTCAGAACCTTCATTTCTGACCACGGTGTATCTTTCAGAACCTTCATTTTTGGACACGGGGCATCTGAGGTTTTATCCGCTGTAGAGAGTAGAACATGTGTAAGAGATATGCCATCGGCAATGCAATGGTGTATCCTCCAGAACAGTACGCAGCCTCCGTTATAATTTTCAATCAGATGGAGCTGCCATAATGGTTTTGCGGGATCTAAAGGCATGGCTGTCAAATCACTGAGCATCTCCTGAAGCTGCTCTTTGTTTCCTTCTCCTGGCAAGGCTACACGGTGTAGATGGGATCTTATGTCAAATTCTGGATCTATTTCCCACTGTGGCACACCAAAAACAGATTTTGTTATACGTTTTTTGAACCGCTCAAAAACCAGCCATCGATTTTCTATGGTTGCGAGTAGCCGGTCAAAATCAAGAGGCTTATCAAACTCAAATAGAGCGGTAATAACCATAAGATTTGTTGGCGTATCAAGATTTAGCCAAAAATTGTCAATGCTTGTAATAGGTTCTGTTTTCATGGTCTTTAATATCCTTGTTTTTTTACTTGTAAAAACAGTTTTGCGTACATATGTGCTTTTTAATGTACTTTCATTTGAAAGTCAATATGTTTTTATTATTGCCGTCTTTTTTGTTTATTGGCATTTTTGTATTATCAATAAATTTCAACTTTCAACCCCTAATTCGCAATGTCAGTTGTTTTTTTCTTGATTTTTAATATTTACAAATATATAAAAGTGGGTTCTTCAAATGGATAATCATAGTTAGATTCCAGCCACTCCGGCAAGACTCGACGCCACCCCCTGACAACATTCAAGGATTAAAATTAAAAATGCCACAGAATAAAGCAGAAAAAATACGAACTGAAAATGCACACAAAAGAACTCAAAACAAAAATATCAGAAACATTGCTATAATTGCACATGTTGACCATGGAAAAACCACACTTGTGGATGCCATGTTCAAACAGAGCGGAGTATTCAGGCTGGGCAAAGCTATAGATGATAGGGTCATGGACTCAATGGATCTTGAAAAAGAGCGCGGAATAACAATCTCTGCCAAAAACTGTTCGGTGGTGCTTGAGGGCATCAAGGTAAATATACTTGATACCCCGGGACATGCTGATTTTGGTGCGGAAGTTGAACGGGCACTCTCTATGGTCGATGGGGCAATTCTTCTTGTAGATGCATCAGAAGGGCCGTTGCCCCAGACTCGTTTTGTGCTTAAAAAAGCACTCAGGGCAGGCTTGCGAATTATTGTGGTAATTAATAAAATTGACCGTGCAGATGCCAGAATAACAGAGGTTCTGGATGAAATATATGATCTTTTCATAGACCTTGATGCCACTGATGAACAGATTGATTTTCCGGTACTCTATGCTGTTGGCAGAGACGGTATTGCCAAACATGAACTGACTGATGAAGTAACTGATCTCAAGCCTTTATTCAAAACCATAATTGATAAAATCCCGGCCCCTTTTTTTGATCCAGAAGAGCCTTTCCAGATGCTTATATCAGATCTTGGGCATTCTGATTACACAGGACGCCTTGCCATTGGAAAGATAGCCAACGGAAGGGTCAGCTCAAAAGACGAGCTGGTGTTAATCGGTACAAACGAGCAACCGGCAAAATTGAAGGTCTCGAGCCTTCAGAGCTATGATGGACCAGCTCTCTGTCCTGCCACGTTGGTTGAAGCAGGCGACATCGCGGTCATTTCCGGCACAGATGCCTTTGAAATAGGCGATACCATCTGCACAAAAGAGTTTCCAAAGCCTCTTCCAAGAATCAGTGTAGATGAACCTACAGTCTCCATGATGTTCACCATTTCAGACTCACCCTTTTCAGGGCTTGAGGGCAAATATGTACAGTCAAGCAGAATTCGTGAGCGGCTGGAAAAGGAGGCTCTTGCCAATGTTGCCATCTCTTTGAAAGAGACTGCGGAAAGAGACTCTTTTGTGGTGCAGGGCAGGGGAGAGTTCCAAATGGCAATTTTAGTGGAAACCATGCGTCGGGAGGGGTTTGAATTGTGCGTGGGGCGTCCCGAAGTAATTTTCAAAACCGGAGAAAATGGTGAAAGAACAGAGCCTGTTGAATATCTCCATATCGATTGTGATGAGGCGTTTACCGGAATTGTAACGGAAAAGCTCTCCATGAAAAAGGGACGCCTGACTAAACTTTCCAACAAGCGAGGTAGGGCTAATTTAGAGTTCTCCATTCCATCTCGTTCCCTCATAGGCTATCGGGATGAATTTCTTACAGATACCAAAGGCACCGGTATAATGAATTCTATCTTTGCAGGATATGAACCATTTAGAGGAGATTTCCCTACTCGCAGAACTGGCTCATTGGTCAGCGACAGAAAGGGCAAGTCTGTGCCATATGCCCTGTATAATCTTGAACCAAGGGGAAGACTCATGATTACGCCAGGGACACCTGTTTATGAGGGGATGGTCGTGGGAGAGCACAGTAAGGACAACGATCTTGATGTCAATCCATGCAAGGAGAAAAAGCTTACAAACATGAGGGCGTCCGGCAAGGATGAAAGTACCATCTGCTCTCCTATCAAACCCATGACACTTGAACAGGCTCTCAATTTTGTAAATTCAGACGAGCTTGTGGAGGTTACACCTTTAAGTATCAGAATAAGAAAAAGGATACTCTCGAAACAGCGGAGATATACTGGCAAATAGGTATTCGCTGTCTGAATCACGGATTAACCTGATTACACGGATTACACTGATTTTTTAATCCATATAATTTTTTAATCCGTGTAATCTTTTAATCCGTGT
>JADGBP010000190.1:3695-5199 GCA_015231395.1 Desulfamplus sp.
TTTTTAATCCGTGTAATCTTTTAATCCGTGGCAATCCGTGATTCAGACAGCCTTAAAAAGTTAAAAGTGGACGAATTTAGAATCAAGCCCCTCCAAAAACAATGTGTTTTCACGACAAAAAAAATGGTTTGAAAAATCATGTGTTTAATTGCGTTTGCGTATGATGTTAACAAAAAATACAGACTCATACTTTCAGCCAATCGTGATGAGTTTTTTAACAGACCCACCTCACCTCTACATATCTGGGCAGATGAGCCTGAAATTATCGCGGGACGTGACCTTCAGCAAGGGGGGACATGGATGGGATTTAGTAAAAAAGGTCGATTTGCGGCATTGACCAATGTAAGAAATCCTTTTTCAATCAAACCTAACGCTCGTTCCCGTGGAGATTTGATATCCTCCTTCCTTTTGTCTGATGCAGACCCTTTTAGTTACCTTGACACAGTTAGAAATAATGTGAGAGATTACAACGGCTTTAATCTTCTGGTGGGAGATTTGAAAGATATGTTTTTTATTTCAACTACAGACCAGAATATTATCAAGATTCAACAGGGAATTCATGCCATAAGCAACCACACATTGAATACCCCTTGGGTAAAGGTTGAAATAGTCAGGGAAGGGTTGAAGAAGCTGCTTGAAAGTCAGACAGATAATTTAAATGAGAGTCAGACAGATAATTTAAATGAAAGCCAGACTGACAATTTAAATATCTCTGCTATTGAGTCGCGTCTTTACCAGATGATGAAAAACAATGACATTGCTCCTGATGATGCACTTCCAGATACAGGCGTAGGAATTGATTTGGAAAGAGAGCTTTCATCTGTTTTTGTATCAATGCAGGGATATGGTACTCGTTCAACATCAGTAGTGTTCTGGGATATTGAGGGTAATTTGACTTTCTCAGAAACAAGCTGGTCTGAAAACGGCAACAAGCAAGGCTACAAGAAGTTTGTAGTCAATAACCCTTGCCAATAAAATGAATTTTGCTAATAAAATACTCTCTACCAAATTAAAAAAAAGACACTCTACCAAATTAAGAAAATACCCCCCTACCAATAAAGAATAAGGGTTGCCTTGGAGAATTTTATGAAAATATTTCTTTACCCCTCTGAAGCCGGAGAACATAGAGTGAATGAGATCACTCAAAGAGGACTTGGTTTTTCAGAAGATGATTACAAACAGGTGTCAGATTATATTAAAGATGTCAGAGCACGGGGAGATCGTGCTGTAGTGGATTATACCAATCAATTTGATTCTCGGGTGATTACAGAAGACAATTTAAAAGTAACACCAGAAGAGTTTGATTGGGCTGAAAAACAGATGGATGATGTTTTTTTAAAGTCTCTGGATCGTGCGGTCTCACAGATGACAAGATTCCATGAACAGCAAAGGCAAAAGTCGTGGATAGATGCTCCTCGGAGTGGAGTGATGGTGGGACAGCTTGTAAGACCAGTAGGAGCTGCCGGAATCTATGCCCCTGGAGCTAAAGGGGGCAAGACCCCTT
>JADGBP010000191.1 GCA_015231395.1 Desulfamplus sp.
CTAAAAGTTTCTCCATCTGGTTTCTGATTTCATGAGTCAGATGAAGGCAGGAGATATTACATTTTCCGACCATCTCATTCTCGCTGTAACCAAGAAGAGTTGTTGCACCAGAACTGAACAGGAGTATGGTTCCATCAAGGTCTGTAGCAATGATGGATAACTGGGTTGCTGCATCCAAAACTGCCTGACGCTCTGCATTGGCACTTTGGAATTTGCGAAGCATCTTCTCTGTCTCTTCAAATTGCTTGACCACAAGTTTTGCAGTGATTTTGGAAGCCTCTCTTGCAACCTTAATCTCTTCCCGAAGCATTATATTTTCTGCCAGAAGATGCTCTATTGTTGGTGCAGATGTGATTTTGGATGAGAACATGTTTATGTGCCTCTATTAATGTTAATTTTTTCTTCTTGTTCTTATCGTTCAGCAAATCCCGTGTATTTTCTTTTATAAGGATGTTGAAATCCCAAAACAATATCATCTTTTGGAATACCTAAAGAGACCAACTCATCAGCAATCCCTGCCTCAGTTCCATTATGTTGAATCCAGATTTTATTATCCTTAATATCAAGGTGTAAAATACATCCGTGAGTCCAATGGTAACCTTCCCATCCTACTTGAAATAATTGATAATGATCACGTTCCGTATCAAAAACATACTGGGTTTCTACCTCATTTGATGAGGGAAGATAATTGCCATATTGTTGCAAAATGTTTTTTATATGAGTTCTATACATACCTACTTTATCCATGAACATATCACCTCCTGTTTAGGATCAAATATGATCTCAGCAAGATTATATTCCTGATGCACTAATTGCACAAAACGTCTGGAAAAAAAAGCGTCATATATATCAAGAGGAATAGCTAAATATATATGTCTGCCCGGATCACGGTCTTTTAAAGCAACTCTGTAGTTTAAAAATTGTCCCAATGCTTCATGAAAATCCGTCATAAATGAAGTTCCTATAAAACTTTTGATTTCTACGGCAATTTTTTCATTTGCTTTCTCAGCCGCAATAAGCCTTTCTGCTCCTAAATCCACAAACAGATTAATGTCGCTGTCTTGTAATTTGATGACGAGCGGATCATCAGTAATAACCCATCCATCTTTAATTAAAGCCTGTTTTACAGCATTATGAAAAATATCTTTTGCTGGCATTTTTATTCTCCTTTATGGAATATTTGCCATTTCACTTCAATGCACAGAACAGACCATACATGGATCAAAGGAGCGAAGCACATGACCTGCCTCAATAAGATTATCTGGATTTTTAATTGCAGTGCCGATAAGTGCCTCCTCCCAAGGTCCCCTGATGTTATTGCTATCTCTCGGTGAACCATTCCATGCGGTTGGAGTAATGATCTGATAGTGGCTTATCCTGTTGTTTTTCACTGATACCCAATGCCCCAAGGCACCTCGTGCTGCCTGCATCATACCCGCCCCATCTCCATCAGGAATATCCTTGATGCTGAAATAAAACGGTTCCTTGCGGTTAGTCATCAACTCATCAAGCCATATCTCCATTGCAGGCAGCAAGCTTGCTGGTCGGACAATTCTGGCAAGCTCTCTTGCCATTGCGTTTGCCCCTTTCTCTTTTATCATATCCTGAAAAAGAGGATTTTGCTGAATTATCATCTCGGCGAGCGGTCCTGTCTCAGCAGGCAAACCATCATAACGAGGGGCTTTTGTCCATGAATACTGATCCCCGCTGTTACCAGAGGCATAGGGTTTTGTGCTGCCCTTAAAAGGATGAACCGAAAAAGGATGAACCGAACCAGACAGAGACGGTTGCATCTGTGTGGCAGAAGATGGTTTAGATATATCAACACCGGCGTTAGTAGTCGGGTGATACCATGAGTGGGATACATCTTCTGCTATTTTGAATTGATCAAACGGTTCAACTACTATTCCCCGTGCAAAACCGGATGCGATTAATTTTTCATGGTTTCCGGCAGCTTTAGCTGATTCTTTTTCAGTTTTAGTGAATTTTCCCTTAACCGTTGTGGATTCAGGCAAAAGAAGATTGCCATAAGAGATAAAGTTATCAGTACCTCTGCCAATTTTATCTATACCAGCCTTCATGGCAAACCTGAGAAAAAATCCAACTTCACTTTCCCTATGTCCATAGCTCCTGTTTTGACTCTCTTCAAGCCACTCATACAGCTCCTTCAGGCTTGTAATTGCGTTCCATCGCTCAATTGAACAGCCAAGAACCTTGGTTTCATACCAATTTTTGAAGGTGTTAATAATCATTCGGCACTGCAATATCTTGTGGACTTCAGGAACGGATGTAACTCCTCCTGGAACCATAAAAGATGTGTGAGGCCACTGCCCTCCTATAATTGCTATAACCTCTATAAGGCGTTTTGTCTCTTTAACAACCGCCTTAACAGAAGAACCTTTAAGAGGCTCATACCGCTTAAATGCCTCTTCAAAGAGAATATGATCACTATATGCAGAAGGGTTAATAAAATCTACCATATACATGAGCACAGACTGACGCATATCGCTCTGGATTGCCTCTGCCATGAGTGCAAGATTGCAAAGGCGTATAGCATTATCAGGCAGGGCAATACCGGTAATAACATCCAGGGCACTTACCGCAGCGGTCAGGTGGCTCAAACTGCATATGCCACATATTCTCGGAGTTATCACAAGACCATCAAGGACACCACGTCCGGTCATCATCTCCTCAAATCCCCGATACATTGTGCCGCAGCTCCACGCATCTGTGATAACTCCATCTGTCATATCTACGTGGATTTCTAAATCACCCTCTACACGATTTAAGGGGATATTTATGCTTTTGATGATATTTGACATTTAAAACTCCTCTATTCTGAATCACAGAATAACCACCCTAAAGCTCAGGGCTAATTTTCACCCGCCCGCTTAAACGGGCTTTTTTAGAGCCTGTTTAAGAGCCTGTTTAAATATTATTGACTCTTATGCACGGTAGCCAAGGGCTTAGTTCCATGGCTATCTTCATTGTCTGAATTAGCGATTAATCTGGGATGCTAACTTTTGCCAAAGAGATGTTTAGCATCTCTGCAATTTCCTCATTTGAATACCCTGCTTTTTTAAGTGATAAAACAGATACTCTCTCTATCTCTTCATTTCTCTTTAAAGCCTCTTCTTTAGCTTTTCGTTCTTCTTCCTTAGCCTTTCGTTCTTCTTCCTTAGCCTTTCGTTCTTCTTCCTTAGCCTTTCGTTCTTCCTCGCTTATTCTTAAAGCAACATCTTTTGCTTTTCGTTCTTCCTCTTTAGCCTTTCGTTCCTGTTCAAGCTCCAGTAATGCTATCTTATATTGATGTTTTAACTTTTCTTTTCTGGCTTCTTCGCTTCTTTGAACTCTTACAAATTCTTCATGAAGGCGATATTGTTCTCTTAATCTGTCATCTTTTGTAAAAGTTTGCAGCATTTCAAATACCTCCTTTATTCCCTTATTAACACTCAAAATGGGGGCAATCGGTTTTGAGTTATCTTGAATCGTTCCCAAAAAATAACTCCACTGCTCAAGCTCTTTGCTAAAAGCTACCTTATTTTTATCAGTCTCTGGTATTTTATTATCAACCAATTTACCAATTTGCATTTTCTCAAAGCATTTCAGGAATTTGTTTAACTCAACATAATAAAGATTCCAATGGTTCATCAATGGCTTGTATGTTCTAATGTTAAGCATTCTGTAGTGATTAAACCAGAAAGCAGCTTCATCTTTTTCTTCAAAAATAGAATCCACTAAAAGATGAATTCCATAACAAGCTCTAAGTTCATCGTAATTATGTTCACTCTTCTTTTTCAACTGATCACGATAAATGCCAGCAAGATAATATTTTGAACGCTCTTTATAATCAGGAGTTCTTACAACCTGAACCTCTAAATCTATCCATTCATGGCTATTAATATCTTTTGCCCTTATATCAAGTATTCCCTGTTTCTCATTTGTAAATGGTTCATAACGGTCATACGGATTGAGAATCTCAACCTCTGAAAATTTGGGTTTTATATTTTCCCCACAATCACAATCATCAGCATCATAAGAGACTACAGCGTTTAGAAAACAGATTAATGGATAGGTTTGTTCTTGTCTTCCAAATACCCATTTAAACACAACATCATTATATAGTTTAATTTCCATGTCCTGCTATCCTTATTATACTGACCTCTTGATTCTGACCCCTTGATTGCGTAAAATTCATACCTTTGAAGTTCTTTTTTTGAGTCTTTCTGGTGCTGCTTCAGCTGCCATTCCTTTATAAACCATATAATGGGCACGATTCACACCTTTTGGAAGCTGAAGAGGAATACCCTCAATGTTTGGCGTATAAAAAAACGGGTTAGCTCTTGGAAACTCAGGATCTGTGCAGCCAAAACATGGCACTCCTGCACGAGTTTTTGAGGATTGCCCATTCCAGAGAAGTTTATTGCAAGGACCAGGCACAAGCGGTCCTGAACATCCCATATGGAAAAAGAGGCAACCCATATCCCCAAAATCAGACTCTTCAATCCTGTATTCGTGATATTCGTTTCTTGTGCAACCCTGATGAACCATTGTGCTATACCACTCTAACGGTCTTTGGTATTCATCAAGCTCAAGCCCGATATTGCTTGCAATAGCCATGATAGTGCCTGAGATTACATCATGGTGACAAGGGCATCCCGCAAGATTTATCACGGGCATTCCTGAAAGAGAGAGAAACTTTTCGCCAAGAAACCCGCCTCTTTTGCGTTTGCAAAATTGAACGCCAGTGGCTTCAATGGCATGGTCAACTCCAAATCCACCAAACGATGCACATGTTCCAACAGACACAACATAACGGGCATTTATGGCAAGGCTATGAAACAGCTCTTTTTTAGGTCGTCCATTTTTAGTGTCAAACATGCCGGTGCCAGCAGGACCTCGTATAATAGCCCCTTCAAGTATCAGAATATCAAGCGGAATGGTTCGGCTCAGGATATTTTCAACCAGGCTCTGGTGCTCTATTGCAGAGATATTAGATAGGGATGGGTGCCACAGCACCTTAATGTCAAGGGTTTCAAACATGTCGTTTATATCTAAAATCTGACTGCTAAAAAGGGAGTAAGTGTCGCCACCACACCCGCCACTTTGCATCCAGTAAACAGTTGTCAAAGGCAAACCTCCTTGGTTTTATGATTATGTCAAAATTATCAGCG
>JADGBP010000192.1 GCA_015231395.1 Desulfamplus sp.
CCGGAAACTTAATTCTCCAACCGGTGAAATTATTGACTCTCCTGTTGTGGAACGAGTTGAGCACAACACCATAAAACTTGCTTACAGGTATGCTGTTAAAAAGAATCTTCCATTTACTTACGTGGAATTTCTTTTTTCTAAATTTACAAACACACCACTGCTTATAAGGGTCAAATTTAAAAAAGATGATTTAAATATTGTTGAAACTTTGAAACAGAAATATGGAGAACCCCGTGAGATTCCTTGGCAAGAGGAAAATGGGAAATCTCTTTGCTGGGAAAATAGCGGAGATCTGCTTATTGTCTCCTTTGTTCCTGATCAGTTTAGCAAGCCGGCATATGAAGTTGTAATCTATTTTTCAAAGAGAATAGAAGATTTGCTTCAGGCTGAAAAAATTGAACGGGAGAACAGGGAGAATAAAAGCGTTAAATCGGGACAGAATGTTTTTTAGCCTTGCTTTACGTGTTAATTGTCTCATAAATCTTGTATGACAAATTTTGCATCACAAATTTTACATGACAATTAACACAATAAGCAAAAATTGGTAATCAACAGAAATAATATTAAAGGAGAACCGAATGAGCGATTTAAATGTAAAATTTGAGCAGGCAGGTAAGGATGCTCAGACTCTGTCAAAAAAACCTGATAATGATACACTTCTGAAACTCTATTCTCTCTACAAACAGGGCAGTGCTGGGGATGTTACCGGAAAACGTCCTGGAATGACTGACTTTAAAGGAAGAGCAAAATATGATGCATGGAGTAAACTTCAGGGAACATCTCAAGATAAAGCCAAGCAAGATTACATAAATCTTGTGGAAAAACTCAAAGGGTAAAAATAGAGATAATCTGTATGACAACATATTTTCCATGCCCATATTTGGAGGCAGATGTTGAAGTAACTGAAGAACGTGAAAAACATATTGCAGAAAATCATCCTGACCTGTTACCAGAGTATCGCCAATGTATTGCAGAAACCTTGGCTAATCCGGATATGGTACGCAGGAGTGAGCGTTTTGAAAATGCCCGTATGTTCAGTCGATGGTTTGAGACAGTAAAGGGCGGAAAATATGTTGTTGTCTTTGTAGTTAGTGATTTATTTCCAGATATTCGTCACTGGATAATTACATCATATATCACAAAAAAACTTTCTCAAGGAGCCATTGAATGGAAACGAAACTGACCTTTCAGTATGACCGGAATGCCGATATTCTCTATATTCAAACATGCCGACCATATGCAGAACAGGAAAGTGAGGAGCTTGGTGATGATATTATCGGACGATTAAACCCTGTCACAAATGAAATAGAAAGTCTTGAAGTAATGTTTTTTTCAACTCGTCTCCTGAGAACAGATGTTTTTCAATTACCTGTTCTGGCACATTTCCATCAACTTAAAACAGGGACAGATGGATGGTCAAAAACGACGGCATAAAAAACGCCAGCATCATGCTGAAAAAACTTACTGAGATGAAGACTCTGCCCAGCGTGGCGGCTCGTCTGACACGAATGATCTCAGATGATAAAAGCAGTGCTCAGGATTTTGAGGGCGTTATTAAAATGGATCCAACCCTTGTTTTAAGATTGCTGCGTATTGTGAATAGCCCATTGTATTCACTCAGAACACCTGTCACTACTATCTCGGAAGCAGTAGCATTTATTGGCATTAATAATCTTCGTAATTTAATTGTAGTGGATGCGTTGAAAAATCTCTTTGGTGGAAAGTCCGAAGAAGAGCCGTTCTCAAGGAGAAAACTATGGATGCATTGTGTTGCCGTGGCAATATGCAGCCAGATGAGTGCGGAAAGAATATTTGGACAAAAGGGTGAAGACGCTTTTTTATGCGGTATTGTTCATGATATTGGGCTTATTATTGCGGATCAGGTTATGCCGAATGAATTTTCTAAAGTTTGTATGGCATGGAATCCAAAAGACGATAAAAAGATTACCCAATATGAGAATGATATTTTAAAAACCGATCATACCATGATTGGATATATGCTCACCTATGACTGGAAACTTCCAGTGATTGTGCAGAATGGCATCAAGCATCACCATGATATCTTCGATGAAATTGATCATAAAAGTCTGCCGGCAATTATTCAAGTGTCCAATTATCTGGTAGCACGATTAAACTACAGGATACTGCCGGATATGAAAGGAGAACTTTCTCCTCCTCTGATGATTCATATTCGGGATAATATCAAAGAATACAAGGCTCTTGCAGAGGATCTGCCGGAAGAGCTTGCCAAAGCAAAAGAAATTTACTCATTGGAATAAAGTGGTGATATGGGCGATATTGATAATTTATTTGAAGAGTTTGAAGATACCTCTGAGATAAACAGGCGTTTTCTTAAACTATTGCATAAACATCTTCCTGACAGCATCATTAAAATAATTACTGATAATGGAATCACTCTGACACTTGAAGAACCTATAGAACTTACTAATTCAAATATCTATTCTAATACAAAGACCTATTCTAATACAAAGACCTATTCCATTAAGCTGCCATCATTTAAAAGCACTCTTTTTTATACTTTGCCTCCATTTTTTGATACTGAAGATGGGCGGATATTTGCACGTCACCTGATTGAACTTTGCAAGGATTCTTTTCTTAATCAGGACAAAGTTTCAGATCTCCAACAACTTATCAAGACACAAAAAGATCAATTAAAGCGTCAGGTGAGCGTATTCAAGACCAAATATGAAGAGATACTGATGGAGAATCACAGGCATAACATGGAGTACACCTCCAGGCTGAACAGTGAGATTGACAAAAGAACTTCGGAACTTCAGAAAGCTAACCGTGATCTTATTGTTGCACGGGAAAAAGCAGAATCTGCAAGCATTGCCAAAAGTGAGTTTCTTGCCAACATGAGTCATGAGATCAGAACTCCTATGAATGGTGTAATAGGAATGGCTGATCTTCTGCTTCAAACCCCCCTTGCCACAAATCAGAGGAACTATGCCGAATCGATAAAATACAGTGGAGATGCTCTCATAGAGATAATCAACGATATTTTAGACTACTCCAAAATTGAAGCTGGAAAACTTGATATTGAAATCATTGACTTTGATTTGAAAAAAATTACGGGCAATATATCTGATATTATGAATATACAAGCTGTTAATAAGGGGCTTGAATATGCCTGTATAATTAAGGAAGATGTTCCATGTCTGATCAAGGGAGATCCAGGAAGGCTGCGTCAGATACTTCTGAATCTGTGTGGAAATGCTGTCAAATTTACCGAAACCGGCAAGGTGGCATTGAATATTTACAGGGTTGAGGAGAAATATGAAAATGAGGTGTCTGAACAAGAGGTATCTGAATCTGAACAAGCGGTATCTGAATCTGAACAAGCGGTATCTGAATCTGAACAAGCGGCATCTGAATCTGAACAAGCGGCATCTGAATCTGAACAAGATGCATCTGAAAAAAATAGTTCGGACAAGGCTGTAATACGATTTGAGATCAAAGACACTGGAATTGGCATCCCTACAAATCGAATGAATCGTATGTTTCGATCATTTTCACAAGTGGACGCGTCCATGACCCGTAAATATGGAGGCACCGGACTTGGTCTTGCCATTTCCAGACAGCTTACAGCACTTATGGGAGGTGCTATTGGTGTTGAGTCCGAAGAGGGAAAAGGGTCAACCTTCTGGTTTGAACTTCCATTTGAAAAACAGCCTCATATTTCATCACAGGAACAAGCAGAAAAACTAAAAGAAACAAGCAAAGATCCTCTGAAAAAGATTGATACAGAACGTCTGAAAAAAATAAAAATACTTGTAGCTGAAGACAATGTGGTCAATCAGAAAGTCCTTGTAAGTATATTGAGTTATGCGGGGATTAATAATGTTTCCATTGCAAAAAATGGGGAGGAAGCTGTTGAAAAATTTATTGCAACTCCGTTTGATCTGATTTTAATGGATGGGCAGATGCCTGTAATGACAGGTCTTGAAGCAACTCGGAAAATCAGGGAATATGAGCAGGAAAAAGGAATGGGTAGAATCCCTATTATTGCTATTACTGCCCATGCCATGCATGAGGACAGGGACGTTTTCATGGAAAGCGGTATGGATGACTACATCACCAAACCCATAAATCGTCAGAAACTTATCAACTCCATTTCAATGTTCACTGGGTGTATATAGTCCACAAGTTGTAGATATTAGCGCTTACTTAAGTATTGGATTCAGGAGTACCATTCATTTAAGTATTGGAATTAGTCTGTACAAAGAGGTTATATTTTCCTTCCCTTTTAGCTTCACATCATCAAGCCTGACAGCATCTACAAGATTATCAAGGGATTCAAGATGATTACAGATATTATCATATACGATTCCTGACAAAAATATTTCATTGCATCCGGCAAGGGACTGAAGCCTTTGAGCCGCATTTACTACGTCACCAACAACTGTATAATTAAGATGCTGCTCTGACCCCATGAAACCAGAAACAAGTTCTCCATAATTGATTCCTATACTCATCTCAAGACCTTTTTTTATCTCAATATTCTTTCTCATTTCAAAGTTTTTTCTCATCTCAATACCGCTCCCCATTTCAATATGGCTTTTCATCTCAAAAGATTTTTTAATCTCAGGGGTATTCTTAAGTTCAGGGGATGTCTTAAGTTCAGAGAGGTTTTGAAATTCAGGGGAATTTTTGATCTCAGGAGTATTTTTAAGATCAGGAGTATTTACGTCTTGTTTAATAAGGTTTTTGTTCAGATTATGCAACACTGTGAACATCTCAAGAGCAGCCCGCACCGCATTAAGACAGCTCTCAGAATCCTCAATTGGAGTGCCAAAAACCGCCATGATGCCATCGCCAAGAAGTTTATCAAGTGTCCCTTTATGCTTAAAGATAATCGGAATCATGTGAGAAAAAAAACGGTTCAGAAGGATGACCACATCCTCTGGCTTCATCTGTTCAGAGCAGCATCTTAATTATACAGTTGTTGGTGACGTAGTAAATGCGGCTCAAAGGCTTCAGTCCCTTGCCGGATGCAATGAAATATTTTTGTCAGGAATCGTATATGATAATATCTGTAATCATC
>JADGBP010000193.1 GCA_015231395.1 Desulfamplus sp.
ACATCACCCTTGAGAATTGCCTTACCTGTCTTTTCATTCATACCAACGCGGTTTACACCAACATCAATAACAGTTGAACCTGGCTTTATCCATTCCGGCTTAACCAGATCAGGTACACCGGCAGCCACAATAAGGATATCAGCTCTTTTGCAATGAGCCGCCAAATCTTTAGTTCTTGTGTGGACTATGGTCACAGTACTGTTTGCCCCTTTGCCCTTCTGAGCCATCATCATGGCAATTGGTTTGCCAACAATGTTGGATCGTCCCACAACAACAACTTCCGCACCTGATGTCTCTGTGCCTGAGCGGATAATTAACTCCTGAATTCCGGCAGGTGTGCAGGGAAGAAATTTTACTTCATCTCCACCAATCATAAGTCTGCCTACATTTACTGGATGGAATGCGTCCACGTCCTTATCAGGATTGATGGCATTCAGAACTTTCTTTTCATCAATCTGTTTGGGTAGAGGAAGCTGAACTAAAATTCCGTGAATTTCAGGATCATTATTATATTTGTCAATAAGTGCAAGAAGCTGAGCTTCTGAAATATCTTCCGGCTGATCATCCTGAATCTCTTTAAAGCCAAGACTCAGAGCAGTCTGAACCTTAAGGGTAACATAACTGATTGATGCAGGGCTTGCCCCAACAAGGATAGTTACAAGACCCGGCACTATGCCATGTTTTGCCTTCATCTCCTCAACTTCTGCTTTCACTTCTGCAAGAATTGTCTTGCGAATTTCGGTGCCGCTTATAATTTCTGCTGTCATTTCTTAAGCTCTCCTATAAATATTTATCTCTTTTACCACCAGAATATAGCCTGTTTCATTGCATTTCATAATGGTAAAAGAGAAATTTTCAGTCTCATGTATCGTGTCTATGACAATCAGGATACTCTCTCTGATTAGAATACGCCCTGAACCTTGCCAGTCTCAACATCCACGTCAACGCGTTTGAACGCAGGGTTGGAGCTTGTGCCAGGCATCAGGCTGATAGCACCGGCAACAGGAACGATAAATCCTGCTCCACCATAGGTGAGAACTTCTCTGATTTTGAGTTTCCAGCCTGTTGGAACACCTTTGAGAGCCGGATTGTCAGAAAGGGACAGATGAGTCTTAACCATGCACATACCCATTTTTGAGAGCTCAGGATCTTTTTGGATTCTATCAATTGCAACATTGGCTTCATTTGAGTATTCAACACCATCTGCACCATAAACTTCTTTTGCAATAAGCTCGATTCTCTCTTTAATTGGCATATCAAGCTCATATAGGAACTTGAACTCTGTTTTCTCTTCACAGGCAGCCACAACAGTTTCTGCAAATTCAATCGCACCATCGCCGCCTTTTTCCCAATGGCGGGAAACAGCAACTCTTGCACCTTCAGCTTCGCAAAGTTCACGAACCTTTGCAATTTCTGCTGGAGTATCTGTGTAAAATGCGTTGATACACACAACTGGACTTATGCCAGCCTTTCTTACGTTTTTGATGTGATGAATCAAGTTGCCACAACCTTTTGCCACCCATTCAACATTTTCAGTTTTGTATTCAACAGGCATAGCTTTTCCAGGAACTGGAACAGGTGCTCCACCATGACATTTAAGTGCCCTGATCGTTGCAACAACAACTGCACAGTCAGGAACAAGACCGCTGAAACGGCATTTTAAGTTCCAGAATTTTTCAAATCCTATATCAGCACCAAAACCAGACTCGGTTACATGGTAATCAGCAAGTTTAAGACCAATTCTGTCCGCAATAATTGAACTTTGTCCAATAGCAATATTTGCAAATGGACCAGCATGAACAATAACCGGCTGACCTTCCAGTGTCTGTATCAGAGATGGATTAAGAGCATCGACCATCCATGCAGTCATGGCACCGGCTACCTGAAGATCTTCTGTGGTTACAGGTTTTCCCTGTTTGGTGTAAGCAACAACAATTTTACCCATTCTTTCACGCATATCTTTCAGATCAGTTGCCACGGCAAGAATTGCCATAACCTCTGAAGATACGGCAATACCAAATTTTGATTTCATCATGAAACCATCAGTTTTGCCATTTACGCCGTCAATACCGATAATGATGTTTCGCAGAGACTGGCAGCAAAAATCCATGATCCATCCCATTTCCACTCGTGTGGGATCAATGTCAAGACGTTTCATGCCGGATAGTCTTTCAAGTTGCTCGTCATTATAGTTTCTCTCGTGCTGAAGACGGGAGGTAAGAGCAACCATTGCAAGGTTGTGGGCATTCATAATGGCGTTGATATCACCGGTAAATCCAAGTGAAAAAGGTGTTAGCGGAATACACTGGGCAAGACCGCCGCCGGCTGCTGAACCCTTGATATTCATGGTAGGACCGCCTGAAGGCTGGCGAATTGCTGCACAGACCTTTTTGCCAATCTTTCCAAGACCTTGAACAAGACCCATTGATGATGTTGACTTGCCTTCCCCCAGAGGGGTTGGGGTAATTGCTGTTACATCAATATATTTGCCATTTGGCTTGTCTTTAAGACGCTCAAGCACTGCCCTGAAATCAATTTTTGCGATATAGTGTCCCTGAGGAAGCAACTCTTCTTTTGTAAGCCCGAGTTTCTCGCCGATTTCATAAATGGTAAGCATTTCTTTTTCTGCATCTTGTGCAATTTCCCAGTCCGCATGTTTGGTTGGATCTAATGATGATGCCATGATTAACTCCCTTTTCGTTTTAAAATTGAGACTCATCAAAAATTATGAGCCGTTTCATATTAAAATATTGTGCTGTTTCATTACAGCATAGTGCCATTTAATTAAAGTGTAGTGTTGTGTCTATTGAACAATAATCTTCACTTTATAAATCAATTTCAATTAAATTTGAACCTTAATACAATGCAAAAAAAAAATATACAATTATTTTTTTACTCATAAATTTCAATCCATCAGTGAATATGGTGGTACATAAAAATACATATAGTTGTTTTAGGTCGATAATTTGGGTGTTTCTCTTTTAAAAATGGACTTTTTACAAGACCATCAATTTTGGTTGAGATTAATAAAAATTTTAAAATATGCTTGCATACATCAGATAAGCATGCTAAAAGTTTCCAAAAATTTTCGGGGCGTAGCGCAGCCTGGTAGCGCGCCTGCTTTGGGAGCAGGATGTCGGAGGTTCGAATCCTCTCGCCCCGACCAGTAAATTAAAGCACTTGCAAAAATTTCTGCAAGTGCTTTTTTGTTGGATCAAAAGCTTTTTAAGTGCTTTTTTGTTGAATCAAAAGCTTTTTAAGTGCTTTTTTTGTTTGGATCAAAAGCTTTTTGTTAGATTAAGAGCTTTGTTTGAGTGTGTATTAAAATTTTTTTTGATTGTGTTAAGAGTTTCTATTGAAGAATGCTTTATCAGGTGGCCATTAGTGCCTTAAAAAGGGAATCCGGTGAAAAACCGGAACGGTCCCGCCGCTGTAAACGGGGACGTTTTTTGCATATATGTCACTGTAAAATAATTTGAACTACTTTGAAATCCTAAACGGTCATGGTCGGAATACGACCACCCCGATAATCAAAATCAGAATACATTTTCATGGTAAGTTTCAGATCAATCTTTATGGGAAGACGCAAAAAATCAGGATGATCCGTAAGTCAGAAGACCTGCCGTAATAAAGTAATGTAATACCCAGGTGAAATGGTAAATCCCGTGGGCTGACATATATGTCGGTTCCGGGATTTTTTTTTATCCGGAATCCGGTATATGTCCGGAATTCGGTATATGTTTGTTAAAATACAAATTGTTATAAAAACAAATTGCTAAAGGATAAAAAACCATGAAAACACAGATTGAACTTGCCAGAGACGGAAAGATCTCCGAGCAGATGAAACAAGTTGCCAATGATGAGGGATATGCCCCTGAAACTATCAGGGAACTTGTTGCAAAGGGCGAGATTGTGATTCCCAATAATCCGTTCAGAAAAAATCAGAAAGCAGTTGGTATAGGCACTGGTCTGCGGACGAAAGTAAATGCCTCGATTGGAACATCGTCAGATATATGCTGTATTGATGCTGAGGTGAAAAAAGCAGTTGCGGCTCAGGAAGAGGGGGCTGATACCCTGATGGAACTTTCAGCAGATGGTGACATGGATGCCATACGTCGCGAAGTTATAAAAGCGGTAAATCTTCCGGTAGGTAATGTGCCTTTGTATCAAGCATTTAAAGAGACTGCACGTAAATATAAAAATCCTGCAAAACTTGATCCTGAATTTCTTTTTGATCTTATTGAAAAACAGCTCGAAGATGGTTTGAGCTTCATGGCTATCCATTGTGGTATTAATCAATACACCATAGAGCGATTAAGAAAACAGGGATTTAGGTACGGTGGTCTTGCCTCCAAGGGGGGAACTTTTATGGTGGCATGGATGGATGCTACAGGTAAGGAAAATCCTCTTTACGAGCAGTTTGACAGAGTGTGCACTCTTATGAAAAAATATGATGCTGTTCTGTCTCTGGGTAATGGAATAAGAGCAGGAGCCATACACGACAGCCACGACAGGGCTCAGATGGCAGAAATGATCATAAACTGCGAACTTGCGGAACTTGGCAGGGAACAAGGATGCCAGATGATGGTAGAGGGACCGGGACATGTTCCCATGAACGAAATAGAAGGCAATATAATGCTGGAAAAGCGGATGAGCGGGAATGCCCCATATTATGTTCTTGGCCCTCTTCCGGCAGATACCGGTGCTGGTTATGACCACATAACCGCCGCGATTGGTGCTGCGACATCCTCATGGCATGGTGCAGATCTTGTCTGCTACATAACACCGGCGGAACATCTTGCCCTGCCAGATGAACAAGATGTTCGTGAAGGGGTAAGAGCCACAAGGCTTGCGGTCAGAATCGGCGACATTGCCAAATATCCTCACAAAAGGGAAAATGAAAAACTCGCTGCCATGGCAAGAAGAGACATGCGGTGGGATGATCTTGAAAAATACCTTTTGTTCCCTGAAATTGCAAAAAAGATGCGTGCTCAAAGATCCCCCAGTGAAGATAAAACATGTACAATGTGCGGTGATTTCTGTGCCATGAAA
>JADGBP010000194.1 GCA_015231395.1 Desulfamplus sp.
CGTTGATTTGATAGTTGATTTGATAGTTGATTTGATAGTTGATTTGATAGTTGATTTGATAGTTGATTTGATAGTTGATTTGATAGTTGATTTGATAGTTGATTTGATAGTTGATTTAATGGTTGATTTAATGGTTGATTTAATGATTGATTTAATTAAGGAAAAATATAATCTTGCCCCTTCTGACCCAGGGGTATATCTGATGAAAGATGACAGGGGCAGAATCATTTATGTGGGCAAAGCCAAGAATTTGAAAAAACGTCTTGCCTCATATTTTGCAAGAGAATCTGGGCATGATCTCAAGACTACTCTGCTTGTAAGAAATATAGCAGATTTTGATATCATCATAACTTCGACCGAGCACGAAGCCCTTATTCTTGAAGCCACTCTGATCAAAAAACATAAGCCAAAATATAATGTCTTTTTAAAGGATGGGAAAAATTACCCCTGTTTTCGCATTGATACACACCAAAACTATCCTGTGTTGCAGATAGTCAGAAAAATTAAAAACGATAAAGCAACATATTTTGGTCCATATGCGTCTGGCTTCAACGTCAAAAAAACACTCAAACAGGTCAACCGCATATTTAAGTTGAGAAAATGCAAAGACAACCAGTTCAGAAACCGCTTAAGACCCTGTATTCAGTTTCAGATCAAGGCATGTCTTGGGCCATGTTGCAATGATGTTCCGGTTGAAACATACAGAGCTATTATCAATGATGTAATTCTTTTTTTAAAGGGAAAAGCTCCAGATTTGGTCAAAAGGCTTAAAAAGGAGATGGCATTTGAATCAGAGCAGGAGATGTTTGAAAAGGCTGCCCAGATACGAGATACCATTTTCGCAATTGAAAAGACTCTTGAACAACAGATCGTGGTGGCAACTGACATGATGGACAGAGATGTTGTGGCATGTGCTGGAGAGCTGGGAAGAGCGGTGGTAACGCTTCTGTTTGTACGGTCAGGATATGTTGTGGGAACAGAGCATCATGCCTTTGATATGAACTGGAACAGTACCTCCCAAATCATGGAGGCTTTTTTAAAGCAGTATTATCAATCCTGCACACTTATTCCTCCACAAATTCTTGTGGCAGAGGATTTTGATGACAGAGCACTTCTTGAAGAGAGTCTGTCCATTGAAAAAGGGAACAGAGTCAACATTTTAGTGCCAGAACGTGGTGAAAAAAAACGCATTATTGAAATGGCTCTGCAGAATGCCCGAGGCGAACTTGAGACTTCTATTTCCAGAATCAGTGATAATAAAGAGACCTTAATAGTGCTTCAAAAACTGACTGGAATGAAAAAATACCCTGAACGCATTGAATGTTTTGATAATTCCAATATTGCTGGTAGCGATCCGGTCTCTTCAATGGCGGTGTTTATAAATGGAGAACCTGACAAATCCAAGTATCGTAAATTTATCATAAAAACCGTTACTGACCATGATGATTATGCTTACATGACTGAAGTTCTTTCACGCCGTTTTTCAGAAAAAAAAACAAACGATATGGAAAAAACAAACGATATGGAAAAAACAAACGATATGGAAAAAATAAACAATATGGATTTTAATAATTTTCCTGACCTTCTGGTTGTAGATGGCGGAAGAGGACAGCTTTCCATGGCAACGGCGGTTTTGGCAGAACTTGGATTGACTGATAAAATAAGTGTAGTTGGACTTGCCAAGAAAAATGTTGAAAAAGGCGAACTCCATGACAAAATTTATGTCCCGGGAAGAATCAATCCATTAAACATGACTCAATCACCTCAGACACTAAAAGCATTGTATCTTCTCCAGCGTCTGCGGGATGAGGCTCATCGATTTGCACTTACCTTTCAGAGGCAAAGACGGGCAAAACGGACTCAAAAATCGATATTAGATGATATTCCTGGTATCGGGAAAAAAAGAAAGGCTATGTTGCTGACCCGTTTTAAGGGTATAAGTGCCATGAGAAAGGCTACAGTGGAAGAGATTGCCGCTATTCCCGGGATATCGAATCATGTAGCAGAGGAGTTAAAGGAAATTTTGGAAAAATCCTGATTTTGAATTTAGATTCATAGATTCAATGCCCTGCCACAGCGGCTAACCACAAAAATCGTACATCTGTCTGAATCACGGATTAACCTGATTGCACAGATTTCACTGATTTTTTTAATCCGTGTAATCTTTTAATCCGTGGCAATCCGTGATTCAGACAAACTCAAAAAGTTAAAAGCGAACGAAGTTACAATCAACGTCCAAAATGTGTTTTCACGGTAAAATATCTACCAAAAATGGAGGCTTATATGAATTTAAATAGATTAGTTCGCAACCATAAAATAATTCTGTTTTGCACAATTCTGACTTTTATGATTTTTCCATCTATTACGCAAGCAGTTGAATTTATCAAGGCACCGCCTTTGGAGAGAGTTATATCTGCCACCACAGGGGATATTAATAACAGAGATCATGTCAAAATTCCTATAATTACATGGGGTGGAGACATGGCTACTATCCTGGCAAATGGCAATTCTGCCAGAACTCAGGCAGGTAGTATTTTCAGACAAAAGGGGCTTGATTTAGAGCTTGTCAGGGTGGATGAGTTCAAAAAACAGGTTGAAAATTTTATTAAAGGAGAATCTCCCTATCTAAGGGGAACAATGGGGATGCTAAATATGGCTGCCCCTCTTTTAGCAAAAAGCCCTGCTACAAAACCTGTGATAATTTACCAGATGACCTGGAGCAACGGTGGTGACTGTCTTGTGGTAAAACATGGCATCAAAACAGCAAGAGATTTAAGGGGAAAAACAGTTGCACTACAGGCATATGGCCCACATGTTGACTATCTTACAACTATTATCAGAGATGCTGGACTTACCCATGATGATATTATTATCAGATGGACAAAAGATCTTACCGGATCTTCAGAAACACCAGTTCAAGCATTTTCCGATAACAATATTGATGCCGCCTTTGTGATAATTCCTGATGGTCTGATGCTCACATCTAACGGCAACGTGGGCACAGGCTCTGAAGGCTCTGTCAAAGGGGCAAAAATAATGCTCTCAACCAGAACTGCCAACAGGGTCATAGCTGATGTATATGCTGTAAGAAGCGACTATCTGGCAAATAACCGTGAACAGGTCAAGGCATTTGTGCATGGGCTTATGCTTGGGGAACAGGCAATCAAGCCTCTTTTTAAAAATCAAGCCAGTAACATGGCAGAGTATAAAAAAACAGTTACTGCCAGTGCTGAACTCCTTTTTGACAGTAAACAGGCAACAGCAGATGCAGAAGCTCTATATGGAGATGTGGAATTTGTCGGATTCAAGGGAAATGTTGAGTTTTTTGGAAATACAAATTGGTCAAGAAATATGGCAAATCTTAACAAGGAGATCGGAAAAGCATTTGCCGCAATTGGTTTGATATCTGTACCGGCTGTAATTGATCATGCAATGTGGGATTATAATGATATGAAAATCGGTCTTACGGGTACATCAGACATTGATGTGCCAAGATTCAAGGCTGACGAAGTTGCAAAAGTGATTGCAAAGAAACAATCGCTTGGTACTCTTGACGAGGGAGAACTGTTCAGTTTTGAGATCAATTTTGAGCCAAATCAAAAGGATTTTTCAGACGATCTTTATGCAGCACAATTTGCAAAGGTGGTGGAGCTTGCAGCAACTTATGGAGGTGCTATCATTACAGTGGAAGGACACAGCGATCCTCTCAAGTATAACAAAATGGAAAGTCAGGGGACAAGCGGATTGGAGTTGAAACGGGTAAAACAGGCAGCAAAAAATTTGAGCCTAAGCCGTGCACTTGCTGTCAGAAACAGTATTCAATCTTTTGCTCACGCCAAGAATGTCCCGCTTGATGACAGCCAGCTTACAGTTGTTGGACATGGCATTACCATGCCCAAATATCCTTCTCCATCAACCAAAGAAGAGTGGCTGCAGAACATGAGGGTTGTGTTCAGGATTATTCAGGTTGAGGCTGAAGAGTCTGTTTTTGAACCACTTAATTGATGGAGGAGATTTTTATGAAAAAAAAACCTGTAAAAATTTGGAACCATAACTCCTTACAACGGTCTGTAATAGTTATGTTTAAAATGCCGTTGTTTATAGTAGCTCTGCTATTCATGCTATTTGCCTTTAGCGGATGCGAAAACAGCAATGACTCATCATCATCATCTTCTTCTTCATCTTCATCTTCTTCCTCACCACCAACATCTTTATCTTCTCAACAAGGAACCAATCTCAATTCTGAACAGGAAAACACAGACTCTCAACAGAACAATCTCCGGGAGTGGCCTTTTCTTGGAAAGATACTGAGAGAAGAGACTGAAATTGCAAAAAATCTCATTACAAAAAATTTTCTTCTGATATTTGACGGTTCTGGCAGCATGGCTGAGTTACAATGTGGAGCTGGCAGAAGAAAGATTGAGGTGGCAAAGGAAGCAGTCTCTGATTGGGCAAAAACCATTCCTGATGATGCCAATCTCGGACTGGTAGCATTTTATCATAAAATGTGGGCTGAACTTGATCTCAATCCTGTTGCGGATCAGAGAGAGAATTTTTCTGAACAGATCAAAAATCTGTGGGCAAGTGCCAGCACGCCTCTTACGCAGGCTTTAGAAAAAGCCTACGCAAAAATTACCATCGCAGGCAAAAAACAGCTTGGATATGGCGACTATACCATAGTGATTGTAACAGACGGTGTTGCTGATGAGCCGGAATCCCTATCAAACTATGTAAACAAAATATTAGCAGAATCTCCGGTTAATATTTATACAATAGGATTCTGTATTGGAGAAAACCACTCTTTGAACCAACCTGGACGAACAATTTATAGAGCCGCAGATAACCCCGAAGACCTTAAAAAAGGGTTAAGCCAGATTCTTGCGGAGTCAGAATCATTTGATGACAAGAGTTTTCAGTAATGCTACAAGCTCAGTTAAAAGTGATTTTACACTTTTAAAATTCATTTATAATTCTTCAACTATTATGACTGAATTCC
>JADGBP010000195.1 GCA_015231395.1 Desulfamplus sp.
GCTGTAACGTATTGTCAATATAAAGAATTATTAACATATTATATCAATATTATGGATAACCATGGATAACATAAAAAATTACGTAACCAAACAGGTCATACGAAAGAGAGCGGGGCAACATCAGCGAAGATTGGGTTCATACCCCGCCCCTTGGGGCGTTGTAATATATTTTTAAAGATAAATTTTTAAAGATAACCCGCCGCTTGCGGCGAGGAGATTCATTTTTATGGTCGGGGGCTGGGGGAACAGAATACGATCATAATCAATTTTCCGATGCTTTTACCAAATCGATAATATTACCGTCTAAATATTTTTTGGTTTTGTATCGTGAGATATTCATCAATCTTTTTGTGATTTCAGCCATACGTTCCACTTGCTCCTGTATTTTCCCCAATTTTATGTAAGCAGAGGTCTTAGGGTCAATATCCATCATGACAAGCTCGGAATAGCCCGAAATAGTCATCAAGGGCTGATTCAATTCATGGCATATAGTGCCGGCTATTTCAAAAACTGTGTTCAGTTGTTCGCTTTCCCTCAATTTCTTTTCCGCCTCTTTTTTAGCTGTCATATCCCTGATAACACAAAGAATACCAATGAATTTTGCATCGGTATTCTTAAGGAGTGACACACTGTGCTCACTGGGAAAAATTTCCCCGTTTTTTCTTAGCATTTTATATTCAAAAGAGACAGGCTCTCCACTGAGAAATGCATCAGTTACTATTTTTTGAAATGTCAGATAATGTTTATTATCAACATGAAATATCTCGGTGGATCTTTTCTTGATTTCATCTTTTGTATATCCAAACATTCTTTCTGCTGCAGGATTGATATTCATGATAATTTTATCTGGATTTTGAATAATCACAGCCTCTTCCAAAGTATCGAACATGCTGTTAAGCCATAAAGAAGATTCTCGCAGTGCAATCTCGATCTTCCTCCGTTCCTTGTTCTCTTCTTTAAGCCGCCTGTTCAGATCCTGCGTCTCTTCCGTTTTTTTATGAAGTGCTTTTTGAAGGTTGTATAGTTTCAGATGCGTTTGAACTCTTGCAATAACCTCATCAGCTTCAAAAGGTTTGGTAATGTAGTCAACAGCTCCTAATGAAAATCCTTTTACTTTGTCCTGAACATCATTGTTGGCAGTGATGAAAATAACAGGAATATCCTTGGTGTTTGGATTTGATTTTAAAGACTTGCATACATCGTAACCAGATATCTTTGGCATCTGGATGTCAAGCAGAATAATATCCGGCGGTTCCGCACTGATGAGACTCAGTGCCTTGATAGGGTCAATGATAGGGCGTATTATATAATTATCAAAGGATAAAATCCCTGTCAGAAGCCTCAGATTTGCCGGCACATCATCTACCAGAACAATAACATTTGGTTTGCTCATATTCATATTTGAATTTGAAGTCTCTGTATTTGAAATATATGTATTTAAAGAATCTGCATGTGACATATTTATATTTGATGTATCCATAGTTCAGCCGCTCCGAAGCAGGAAAAATAGAGACATCCTTCATAAAACCTCAAAAGTAGTTGACACTTTTTAGAGAAAGTTCTCTGAAAAATTTTAGGATGCAGCTTCAAAATATGTCAACTGGCAAATTAAGGATGCCAAAATACAATAAATGAATTTTTGAATTAAAATGAATTACACTCTTATATAAAACAATTTTTTTTTCAACTGAAATCAAGTATTAATTCTAATTTTGTCTTTAGCATAATTTAGCATAAAAATGTGTTTTTGATTTTGATACTTTAAGATCTGTAGCAATTTCAGAATATTTGCTATCTTAATTTAGACACATATGTTCATAACATCTTTATAAGTAGCATTGAATTGATACCATTTGCTTTTGTCTTGACTTTTAATGGTGTCTTGAATATTCATAGCCCCAAACAACAAGCTGACATCTCTGACAGAATAGTTGATGTAAAAACAAACCTAATATTTTTATATCAAAGTGAATTTTTAAAGATTGTTTGTTAAAATAAATCAGGTGGTTACAATCAGGTGGTTCAAATAATATAGCATGAATGAAAAAGACGAAAAAATTAAGATTAATACAATAATAACAAGTCATGTGAACTCTGATTTTGATTCGATCGCTTCGATGCTTGCTGCCCAAAAACTCTATCCTGATTCTATTGTTGTTTTTCCGGGTTCTCAGGAAAAGAGTCTCAGAGATTTTTTTATAAGTTCCATGAGCTATCTGTTCAATATGGAAAACCCGGATGCCATTGATTTTTCAAGCGTAAAAACTCTTGTACTTGTAGATACAAGACAGAGAAATAGGGTGCCTGATGTGGCAGAACTTATTAAGTGCATTAGCAAGTCTAAGCACAGTAGCAAGTCAGGAGGTGTTGAGCTTCATATCTATGACCACCATCCAAAACAGGAGGACGACCTTGAAGGTACCTTTGAAGTAAATGATAAAACCGGTGCCACCGTAACCATTTTAAGCAGGATTTTACGGGAAAGAAAGATTCCTATCACCCCTGATGAAGCAACTGTAATGGCATTGGGCATATATGAAGATACAGGATCATTCAACTATTCATCCACTACAGAATCAGATTTTCTGGAAGCGGGTTTTCTTGTTTCATGCGGAGCATCTGTTAATACTATTTCAAGCCTCATTACCCGTGAAATAAGTACGGATCAAGTTACCTGGCTGAACGCAATGCTCAATGAGATCACCTGCCACAGAATCAACGGTTTTGATATCCACATATCAACCATATCCTCTACTTCATATATTACTGATCTTGCATCCATTGTTCAGAAAGTTGTCAAAATTGAGGATATAAATGTTTTTTTTGCCATTGTGCTGATGGAAAACAAGATAACTATTGTGGGAAGAAGCAGAATTGACGAGACAGATGTGGGACAGATTCTTTCAGCCATGGGCGGAGGTGGTCATGCCTATGCAGCATCTGCTAAAATCATGGACAAAACGCTTGTCCAGGTTGAACAGGAATTGCTTGGCATCATCAAAAATAAAGTTCGTACAAGACAGATTGTTATGGAGATCATGTCATCTCCGCCAATCATCATAGATACTATGATTACATGCAGAAAAGCCAGTCTTATCATGACCCGGTATAATATCAACGCCCTGCTTATCTCAGAGGGAGATCGCAATAATCTGACCGGCTATATTTCGCGGCAGGTGATTGAAAAAGCTCTGTATCACAAACTGGATCATCTGCCGGTCAAAGAGTATATGTCCACGGAACTGTCGATTATTTCACCTGATGCAGATATCCATGAAGTCGAGAACAAGATTATGGAAGGTAAAGAAGCCATTCTTCCCGTGATAAGAGAGAATGAAGTTATCGGAGTTATTGACCGCACAGATCTTGTCAGTTTTCTTCTTTCATACGGAAAAAATAATCGGTTCATGGCGGCTCAAGAGGAGAAGAGTCTTCGTAATGCCAGAAAAAGAAATATAGAGCCTTTTCTCAAAGAGAGGCTTGATTCCAAAATTATTGATCTTCTAAAGGATATCGGCAGAGCCGGTGATCAAGTAGGACTGGATATTTTTGTAGTAGGCGGATTTGTAAGAGATCTGCTTTTATATCGTAACAGCGATGACATTGATATAGTAGTAGAAGGCGACGGTATTGCATTTGCCAGACAATTAGCTGAAATGAAACAGGGACGGTGTAATATCCATCCTGAATTTGGGACAGCAGTAGTCATTCTGCCCTGTGGATTTAAAATTGATGTGGCATCGGCACGTCTTGAATACTACAACTATCCTGCAGCACTGCCCACGGTTGAAAAAAGCTCTATAAAGGTTGATCTGTTTCGCCGCGATTTTACTATAAACACCTTGGCGATCCGGCTTAATATGATTGAATTTGGGACATTGATTGATTTCTTCGGTGCTCAGCGTGATCTCAAGGATAAAACCATCAGAATTATCCACAACTTGAGTTTTGTTGAAGATCCGACACGGGTGTTCAGGGCTATCAAATTTGCAAACCGATTTGGTTTCGTTATAGGCAAGCTCACCTTAAGCCTTATCAAAAATGCAATCAAACTTGATTTTTTTAAAAATCTTAGCGGGTTGAGAGTATTTTCAGAAATTAGGCAGATTTTAGAGGAGGACAATCCCATATCTGCTATTGAGTATATCAGGGATTATCAGTTGGACAAAATTATTCACCCTGAATTTTGCATAGACAGGGAGACAATTGCTTTTCTTGCATCTGTCAAAAAAACTCTTGACTGGCATGACCTTATGTACCTTGATGTGGAATATCTGAGATGGTCTGTATATTTCATGGTGCTGACAAAACGATCTCCGATAAGGGTCTGTGAGGATATATGCAGCAAGTTCCAGCTTTCGCCTCGCCAGACATCGATTATTATACGCGACAGGCTCAGGGCGGATGAGCGGCTTTATTTGCTGGAAAAGAGTTTGGTTGAAAAAATACCATTATTTAAAAATAGTGCACTCTACAATCTGCTATCCACCTTTAAAACAGAACATATTCTATATATGATGGCAACTGCAAAAAAAGAGGAGACCAGAAAAGCTATCTCATTTTTTTACACGCAGTTGAAGGATCTTAAAGTTTCCATCCGAGGCAGGGATCTTATTCAGATAGGCATAAAACCTGGACCAGGTTATAAAAATATTATCCAGGCTGTCCTTGAGGCAAAACTCGATGGATTAGTTGAGACAAGGGAACAAGAAATGGAATTTGTTAAAAATAGAAACATACGGTTCAACAACAATTGACCGTGAAAACACATTCTGATTTTCATGGTATAGACTTACAGAAAAATATTTTGATATTCTCAATTTTTAAGGGCAACCACAAAGGGTTGCCCCTACAGTGCTTTTGTCAATTTAATTATCTGGAAAACTATAGATGGTGGCATAAATCCTGCCATAAGCGTTTAACACGAGCAACCACACTTCAACTCAACAACACTTCAACAAACTCAAAAGAGACGAGCTTAAAA
>JADGBP010000196.1 GCA_015231395.1 Desulfamplus sp.
TATATAGATTTTCAGAAAAATATTTTGGTATCTCAATTTTGAAGGGCAACCACAAAGGATTGCCCCTACAGTGCTCTTGCCAATTTAATTATCTCAGGTTTAAAATGAATACTATTTATGGATTATGAAAGCAACATCAAATTTTTTTTGCAAAAAAACTGTTTTTTGTTCATAATCAAATAATTAGATTTAAATCTATATTGAACAATCATTCATTTAAGGAGAAAGTCATGAAAAAATTGTTTGTTATCCTTTTTGCAGTATTGTTTCTATTGCCGGCTAAGGCAAGGGCAAATTGTGCAACTATCAGTGATGCCCTGACTCTTGATGTTCCCTGTGCAATGTTTTCATATACTAAATTAGATGTTGTGCTTGATTTTTACATCAATCCAATTGATCCTTCCAATGCCTATTTCAAGCTAAGAGATGTCAAGAGTTCAGAGGCAGCAACGTCGTGTGCTGATATTGATAACAGCCTCAATATCACTGTAACCTGTGCCACGTTTCAGGGTGTTAACTACAAACTTGTCCTTCAAAGTTATATCAACCCTGTAGACACCCAGTGGTTTTACTGGAAACTTGTTGATGTGACTTTTGCGGGTAACAGCCAGAATCATAAACCTGTAGCTGAATCTGTCTCCCGAAATACAGACTCCAGTGTGCCCGCTATTGTGCAGCAGCTCTCTGCCTATGATCCTGATAATGATACCCTTGCTTATGAACTGATCTCTCCACCAACAGGAACGGGTTACTCTTCAGCATATATCAATTCAAATGGCAAACTTTATCTGACTCAGTCACCTGCAGGTACTACCAGCTTCAGTGTATCCTTCAGAGTAACCGACGGCCAACTATTTAGTGATCCAGCAACTGTAACGATTCAGATCGATTATCTTTCAGATGAGAACAAGGAGACTGGAAGAAATGATGTCAAGGCTGAAGATTATTCACGCTTTGCTGTGAGTAGCTATAACAGCGATATGTCTGGTTCCGTAGGCGAACAGCCCACAATGCCAAGATCCATTGATTTGAGTGCCAATTTCCCCAAACCCGGAGATCAGGGCAACCAGAGCAGTTGTGTGGGATGGGCAGTAGCCTATGCCTTGAAATCCTATCAGGAAAAGGTGGAGATAGGCTGGGCACTTAACACACCGGATCATCTCTTCAGCCCTGCGTTTATCTATAACCAGATCAACGGAGGGTGGGATCAGGGATCATATATTAATGACGCTTTGAATCTTGCTATAAACAAGGGGGTGTCAACTCTTGCCACCATGCCCTATTCTGACAGGGATTATAGAACACAACCATCTACTTCGGCATTTGCAGAAGCATCAAAATTCAAAGTTAAAAGCTGGCGAAGAGTGAATGACACATCACAGATCAAGGCAGCTTTGGCAAACAGAAAACCAGTAGTCGGGGGCATTTCCGTATATCAGCAGTTTATGGAGCTTACCGGAACCAATTCTCTTTATAATACATCTTACGGAAGCGATCAGGGAGGCCACGCCATTACTATTGTGGGTTATGATGACGACAAACATGGTGGTGCGTTCAAAGTGATCAACTCCTGGAGTCAGAACTGGGGAGACAATGGATTTTTCTGGATACCCTATAATTTTGCGGCAGGCGGCATTCTTTCAGAAGCGTATGTGGTTGAAGATGCTGAAAATACAACCACTATTACACCTCAGGAGCCCACACAACCAGAACCTGATTACAACACGCTTCCCAACCTTACTGTGGAAGACTGGAATGCGAGCTATGATCCCCGTCCAAGAGGGGATGGCTCATTAACCTATATTGTTAAAAACACTGGTTCGGGTATTGCCCCTGCAGGTGCTGATGTAAATCTCATGCTCTCTGAGAACCCTGATATTACCACCAGTGACTATTATGTTGTTTACGAAACCATTCCTTTTGATCTTGAGCCGGGAGAAACAGTTTACAGAGATGAAAGCATTGCCATTTCTTTCAATTTTCCGGATGAGATAACTTCCGGAGCCTATTATATGGCACTGTGGGTTGACGACCTTGACTTTCTGCAGGAGTCAAACGAAAACGATAATATATCCGTGGGAAATCGGACAATAAATATTCAGAACACCCTTCCGGATTTAGAGGTTGAGACATGGTATGCAAGCTGGGACGGATATGGAAATGGTATTCTTACCTATGAAATAGTTAACAGCGGTGCATCTGCCACAACCAATACAGACTGGTATCTAAAACTGATTTTAGACAAAGATCAGATTGTTGGAAATGGCAATGAGGCACTTCTGTTTTATGAGCAGGCTGATTATCTTCTGGAACCTAACGATATACTTTACCGGAGAGCCGGCGAAAACCCTGTTGAATTTAATTTATATGTGGCATACGATTATTACGGCAATCCTTATTATGTTCCATCAGGAACCTACTACATGGCTTTATGGGTTGATGTTATGGACGCGGAAGCTGAAAGCAATGAGCTGAACAATGGCTCCTATAGCTGGGGAACTGTTAATGTGGGTGGTGGATATTATTACAGTGCAACACGTTCTGGAGTAAAGGAGTCAGGAATAACGATGCCTGAAAAAAATGGTTCAGATGCAGAGAGTAGTTCAGGCAAAGCCTATAACGGAAAAAAACTTCCGCCTGCTGATCTCATCTGGAAAAAGGTTGAGATAACCCGTATGGGCAACGGTCGCACCAGCATGAAAATTCTTGAGCAGAACACGGATAAAAGGATAGCTGAAAAGGAGAAGCCCATATATTCAAAGACTATTTCAGCCAAGGCAAAGGTAATTTTTCCAACCACATCATCAAAACCTATGCCGTGAGTTTGTAATTCCGGTGAATTTTAATTGAAAAACAGTATTATCAGGCAAAAAACTTTAAAGTTAGAGTAGCGAAATGCCGAATATTTTATAAAAGTTATAAAATTGTTCAATTAATGAAACTAAAAAATTGAGGTGGCTTATGAAAAAAATGGGAAAATGGAAATTTTTTGCGTTACTTGTTGGTATTGCTGTTGGTGTCACTGCTGGGATCTCTCACGCTGCTACTGTTGATGTTCCTGTAACGGCATCAGTTCAGGCAGGGACTCTTTCTCTGACTAAAACCGTAGACCTAAATTTTGGAACCATTATTGCGAGCACTCAGGTAAGTACAATTACTATTGCTGCCAATGCAGCAGCTGCAACTCCAACATTAACCTCAGGAAACGCTGCTGTCTCAGGTGGTGCGAGTGGCCGAATTACCATAGGTACAAATATCGCAGCTAATGTCACTATCACTTATGCTATTGCTGGAAGTTTGGCTGTTGCCGAAACTATTGATAATGGTGTAGCAGGAGCAGCCAATGCTATGTCAATCACTAATGCAAGCATTACAGCCAACTCTACCACATCACCGCTTACCATAAGTATTGCCGGTCCAAACGTAATTAATGTAGGAGGTGTTCTTCAGGTTGGAATTAATCAGAATGCAGCAATTTACACAGGTACTTGCACTGTTACGGTAAACTATTGATATCAAATTTTAAAATATTTTTGGCGAGAAATAAAGTTCATACTTTCTCTATATTTTTCAGAACTCTTTTTATTCTCTGTTTTTGTCTTAACGCCGGATTTGCCAAGGCAGCAGATGTCAGTTTAATACGACCAATCTCCTTTGGAGCAATCGTAGTCGATCCTGCAGGAGAGATAATTGAAATTGATGCCAGTGGAGGGCCTGCATTGCCTCGGGTTTTCACGTCTGGAAATTCTTATGTCAATGGAGGATTCAGTGGCATAATCCGTGTTGTTTCAGATATATCGGGACAAGTTATAACTCTTGACTATCCGGTTTCCTTTGCCCTTCAAGCCAGTGGAAGCCCGGATCTCGTTCTTGACGGCATAGCCGCGAGATCAACCCATTCGCCTGTAACAAGTGATGCCGTTGGGCACATTGATTTTAATATAGGCGGCCTTCTTCATATCAACAGTGGACAATCAAGCAAAAATTTCTCGGGAACCATGACAATTAACATTGATATTGTAAATCCCTGAGAATCAATCTCTGAACAGAACAACCCATAACCAAAAGAGAACCATCTCAATGACAACAGTTGAAAATCGCTATTATGCCGGAGCCAAAACTTTTTGCTTCAAAATCCTGATACTCAGTTTGATCCTTTTGTGGTGTATCCTTTTCATAACTATCTCGGTGTCAGCTTCTACAAAAGGAGTAATGCTAACCCCGACAAGGGTCGTTTTTGAAGGAAGAACCCGGGCTGAAGTCGTTCGTCTTATAAACACAAATGAAACATCATGTTCGTATCGTATAAGCCTTGTAACCATCAGGATGGATGATTTTGGTAACAAGACAGAAGTTGAGTCTCCAACCCCTGAAGAGCTTGCGGTTCAGAATATGATCAGATTTTCCCCCCGAAGTGCAACCATTGCTCCGAGCCAATGGCAGACAATTAGGCTAATGGTGAGAAAACCCAGCGATCTTGCTCCCGGGGAATACAGAGTTCAGTTAAAGGTTGTACCTCTTCCTGATCCCGCTTCTCCATCAGACAGCTCCTCTAAGAATAAGGACAATGGCAAAATCGGGATTCAAATAAACTATATTGTTGCCATGTCTATTCCCATTATAATCCGTCATGGCAAGGGTGATGTAAAGGTGATTCCTGAAAGTACGGTTTTGCAAAAGTCAGAATCAAACAACGACTATTTCCTTGAAACAGGGGTAATACGGGATGGGCTTTTTTCTCTTTATGGAGATATAACCGCGTTTCATACACCTTTGGGCGGAGGAGAGAGGATAAAGATCGGAGAAATAAAGGGAATTTCCATCTATACGCCAAACACAAAACAGATTCTGAAGATACCTGTTTCAATCCAGAATCCGCTTTCTCTGTATCAAGGTAAAATAGATATTGAAGTTACGAACAGTGAAGACAAATCATTGCCCGTTATAGGTTCAGGGCAATTT
>JADGBP010000197.1 GCA_015231395.1 Desulfamplus sp.
GGTCAGAAGTACTCTCTCATTTTCAAAGAAACTTCAAAAGCATATTGGAGCTGTATTGAACTTCATTCATCATTATAATTCTAACATTGCTCCAAAACTTGCTATCACTACATGTTAGGCACTACCTTGAGCTGTGGGTAAATACAGACTGACTTTTTTTCTACATGCCAGTAAATCATAACACCTCGACCACCGTACCGGATATGCCATTCGGTCATCAGGTTTTGATCCCAAGCACCGAATTTTTTGGAATCTGAAGCACAAGCCGTTGTACCTTCTCCCCAAATTTCGGAACTCCGTATATCAAAAATGGCATTGACCACTTTGGAAATTGCTTTCCGTAATGCTGATTTGTGAATGAAACGACGCCGAACATACAATAAATCCCGATAATTAACGCCGTGTCTTCCGGAGCTGATTCGTTTCAAACCCATATTTGTTCCCATTGCGAATAAACTCAACAATAATCGACGTTGAATTGTTTCTCGATCCAAAATTTCACGAGAAGCCAAACTTTGGAAATCACTGGTGAAATCAATTCTTAAGTCAGCCTCTTTTAAAACATCAAGTAAGCTCGTCATTGGCCAACGGCGGGTTACTTCCGCTTTGAGACGAATCAAATTCTTCGGATCTGGTTGAGGCTCCAATGGGGACACACAGAGGGGCTTCTTTCGTTTTACAATTTTGACCTTGGGGTTGTTGGGCAAATTGACATTCAATTCTGTCAATTTTGTGTGCATGGTCTGCTGGAGTTTTTTGACGAACGGAGCAGCATCAACTGGATGGCCTAAGCTATCGAAGTATTTTTCTTTATTTTCTGCAAAATCCCCTGGCAGGTCTTCCTCTGGATTCCGATATCTGTCGGCACCAACTACCCATATTTCTTTGCATCGCAGCTTGTCTCGTAACACTTGTAAGACCGATATTTCATAGTTAATCCGATTGACCCTCTCAGCACCATTGGAATCTTTTTCGATTACAATATCTTGCCACTTGTTTCGAACAACACTTTCCGTAGGTGCTTCATCAAGAGAGAAATATCGCTGTCGGTTATCTCGATTTTTTTTTAGCAGTTCCAAGGCATCGATAACCGGACGGTGTATCTGATTATTTGACTTAAAAACCAACGCATCAAGTATTTTTGGCATCATGCGCCGATAATGGTGACTGTAAGAATTTCGGATAATTGTGTGAACCTCTTTTTGGTAAGCCGGGCCTGTTGATTTATATTCTTTCACCAATTCCATAAGAGTTTCTTCACCGACGATTGGAAATAGAACATCCCTAACAATTTTGTCAGGATTATTTAAAGCTGTTTCAGCCAATTTGAACAGAATGGTTGTTTTTCCATGAACCTTTTTAAAATCATTCAGCAGCTCCTTCACAACTTTCTTTTCTGCTCGAACGGAGATTCTGTGAATAATTAAATTCAGGAGATCAACAAGCCCATCAATAATTTCTTTTTTCCTCTGCCAACAAAAAATGGCCGCCATTGCATAAAAATTAATTCGTTTTAGCTGCTGTAACTTACTGGGATGCTCAGTTGATACTCTTAGCTTATATTTATCTGCTATCTTATTGGGAATTATCGATAATATTGATTCTGGCAATTCAATCAGATTTAAGACTGAAAATTTAGCTGTTTCTTTCAAAACACTGTCAAGACCAATCCTTCCTGGATCACTTTTCAAAGTATTTAAATCTATTGATGTTGAGACAGACTTCTCATACTGATTAAAATCAGTATCGGTTTCAAAAAAAAGATCGATTTGATTAATCGTCCGCTCTGAAAGTCTTCCATGAATAGACTCGAATAATTCATTTTCATACTCACTTGCTGCTGAATTGATGATACGTTCCAATCTTCCTTCGGTAGGAGATTCCACACGATTATGGCGGCACCAATCAATAACTGACTCTTGTATGTGTTGTGGATTATGATCAAATGGCAAAACTTTTAGTTTCAGCCAATTTAAAATTGCTTCTGCGTCTTCTGATGTAGGAATGCGGTAACTAAGAAAATTTCGGATATGTTGGCGATGGCGTTTAACGCTGCGTCCATCCCATTCATATCTTTCGAGAGTAAAAAGAGATAAATTAAGTTGCTGAGAAAGATATTCACTTGCCAAAGGAGGGATATCTGAAAACCTTCGGGGGAAACTACCAACAATTTGAATGTATTTTAGTTGAACAGCTACCCCGAGTCGATTACTCGAGGTGTAAGATTCGATCATTTCATATTCTTCTGAACTCAATGACCAATATTCACTTAGTTCTATTTCCCCCCAATGCTTTTTCATATGGCGGTCTCCTTGTTCTATTCAGCTTTATGATAACAAGGAGCGAAAATATTGAGAATATGGAAGGTTTGCAATAAAAATATAGTGATTATAAACCATTAAGTACCAAGTGGCCCCTCATGACACGAACCGTTGCACTACCCCAAGTTGTTGATAGCGATCCTGAACATCTTCGGGGGCATAAGAAAATTGAAGTGATGTATCTGTCATAATAATATCCTTTAATCTTTAATATTTTTTTATAATGGAATTTTATCCATATCTCTCCATGAAAGCACATGACCATTGCTTCTCATCTGCTCATTGTCTCCACCGTATATAATAAAGGGGTAAGATGCTTTTGCTCCAGCAACCTTTCTGTAATAGTCCACACCTTTAAAATAATCATTGGTTACTGTTTTTCCTGATTTGATTTCTAAAGGCATAAGCTGGTCTCCATTTTCTACAAGACAGTCAATCTCATTACCATTTTTATCCCGCCAGAAATAACATCTATTCTCTTGTCCCGCATTAAACATTGTTTTAATGAGGTCAGATATAATAAACGATTCAAACAACCCACCTTTGTTATAGTGGGTCTGAATCTGCTCAACCGAATTGATTCCCAGCAAAAACGCAGCAAGTCCTGTATCATAGAAGTATAATTTGGGCATCTTAACTAATCGTTTGTTGAAATTAGCATGATGAGGCTTTAAAAGAAAAATAATATAGCTTGCTTCAAGTATTGCTATCCATGCTTTTGCAGTTGTGCTGGAAATGCCGCATTCATTTCCAAGAGAGGAGAGGTTGAGCATTTGCCCTGTTCTGCCTGCACACATCTTCAATAAAAGCTGGAATTGTGAAAGATTAGATATGTTTTTGATCAATCTGACATCTCTTTCAATATAAGTCTGAATATAAGATGGATAGAAGTCATAAGGCATTATATTCATTTTATAAACTCTTGGGTAGAAGCCGTTAAAAAGATACTCTTCAGGAGTTTTAAAATTACAGACATTGTGAATTTCCTGAAACGAAAAAGGAAGAAGCCTTAGGACTGCGGTGCGTCCTGCAAGAGATTGTGATACTTTTTCAAGAAGAAGAAAATCGTGCGAACCTGTGAGGATATACTGACCCGGCGAATCATCCAAATCCACCTTTGTTTGAATATATGAAAAAATCTCAGGCACTTTCTGTGCTTCATCAATGATAGCGTTTGGATATGTTTTAAGAAATCCTCTTGGGTCTTGACTTGCAAAGAGCCTCATATCAGGGTCTTCACATGATATGTAAGGCTTTTCAGGAAATGCATGGCGTACTAATGTCGATTTTCCTGATTGTCTTGGGCCTGTCAAAGTAATAACCGGAAATTTGGAAGCCATTAATTTTATATGGGTTTCAAGTGTTCTTGGGATGTAGTCCATGAATATCCTGCTTTCTTAAATATCGTATTAGGATTTGATAGTTTATTGAGTTTAATTTGTAGCATTGCATAATAACTAACAAATTACAAATTGTATTTTAAATTTGTCCAAAATTTGCAATAAGACTCATCCCCATGAACGCTTTGAACCATCCATAGCATTTACATCAGCTTCAATGAAGCAGTTTTTCAAGGTTGCCTCAAAATCCATTTCCGCAAGCATACTGGGGTTGTTACTGATGTTATTATGCCGGAAATGAGCGGTCGAGATTTGGCACAAAACATTCTGTCCTTCCTTCCGTATATCAAGTGTATTTTGGTAGTGCTAAACATGTAGTGATTTATGACGCATTTTATAACTAAAACGTGTGCGTCATATGCTTTAAAAACAGATAGTTATAAATTAAAGCAATTTTAATGCCATCACTACATGTTTAGCACTACCAAACCTTGATCCAGATACCCAACAAAAGTTCTGATCATTTCAAGATCAGTTGCAGAATAACGCCTGTAAGCACGTTTACCAGCACTTATTCTGTCTGTTATAATAGGAATAAATCCTTGTTGCTCCCACCATCTGATCTGTGCTGCTGATCTGTTTACAAGTTCACAAATACTGCTTATACCGTAAGTCTCTTCTGTCATCATAGTTTCCTCCATGACTAAAATTAATATTAATAGAGGACATAAATATGCTTCCTCTACTAATAGAAAGGTTACATTAATGGGGTACTTTATCATCCTGTATTAAGGCAGAAATATAGGGAATTTAGGGCTTTTAGAGGGAACAGCAGCAAAATATTTTATGGTAGAGTAAAAAAAAATATTTAATAAAAAAAATAAATTAGTAGTATTTATTTCATAACATCCGAGTAAACATAGCCAGCTAACCAACTACAACCCAACAACTTCAGCACCATCATAAGCACTCTTTTCTTTGCCTCAGTTTTTTTTAACTTTAATTCAGTAAGAATAAGTAGTGCTTCCACAACGACACCAATCAGTATCTTAAAATAGCTGTTCAAATACCTATCTCATTTTTTTATTTCTAGTTTTATTCATGATTCTGCTTTTAAAATTTAAGAGAATTGGCACTTATATTTTTTTATTTATTGATGGAGTTTGAATGGTGCTATAGATGCAGATTGGATGTGGGGTTGTATGGTGCTGGTTGTATTGTGAATATAAGGTTTGGTCGTAGGTGTAGATATGTTGATACTACTACTATACAATTTTACTATAACTAAAATGGAATA